>CAYYYC010000217.1:0-2831 GCA_964475695.1 uncultured Rubrivivax sp. | reverse complement strand
CTTGCGCCACCAGATGCCCAGGCCGTTGACCACCCCGGGGCGGGCTCGAAGGCTGACCTGAAGCCGGCAATGGTAGCGGCCCCTGTCGTTGTAGACACAGACCATCTGGCCCTGGGACAGCCCTCGGGCCGCCGCGTCCTCAGGATGCATCTCCAGAAGCGGCTCACCCTCGATGCTGCGAAGGCTGCGAACATTGACGAAGGTGGAGTTCAGGAAGTGCCGCGCCGGGGGCGAGATCATCGCCAGCGGGTAACGCCGCGCGAGTTCCGGCGCTGTTTCGACACTCTCGTGATTGGGGATGTAGCGCGGCACACCGAACTCCGGCGCCGCCACCCGGGCGCGGCCGCTTTCCGTGGGGAACCCCCCATGGGCAAACGGAGCATCGGGCACGCCCAAGCTCTGCCAGCCCTGCTGCCTCAGGGCAGCGAAGTCAACTCCCTGCAAGGCTCCGCGAGCCAGCGTCTCGTCGTCGTCCTGGAAGCACGGGTCATCCCAACCCATGTGCCTTGCCAAGTCGCGAAAGATGCGCGCATTGCTGCGCGCCTGGCCACGCGGGCGCAACGCCGGCTCATTGATCACCACGTCGGTGTGACCGTAGCTGGTGTGGACATCCCAGTGCTCGAGCTGCATCGTGGCAGGCAGGACGTAGTCGGCCAGATCCGCCGTGTCGGTGAGAAAGTGTTCCAGGACCACCGTGAAAAGGTCTTCCCGCGCGAAGCCGGCGACCACCTTGGAAGACTCCGGCGCGACCGCCACAGGATTGCTGTTGTAGACCACCACAGCCTCGATGCGTGGCCCGAATTCAGGGCTCGAGGGGCGCATTAGATCGTCACCGATGGTGCTCATGTTGACCGTGCGCACTGGACGCTCGGCCATCAGGTCAGGCCGCTGCAGCCAGGCATCGCGTCTGTGCGGCGTGAAGAACCCGCTGCTCGATAACAGCAGTCCACCGCCCGGGTGGCGCCAGGCACCGATCAGGCACGGCAGCAAGGCCACCAGCCGCACCGCATTGCCGCCGCCGTGCACGCGCTGCATCCCGTAGTTCAGCCGGATGCCCGCAGGCGCAAGGCTGGCCCCGTGGCGTGCACAACCGTAGTCCCGCGCCAGCTCGCGCAGGTCGTCCACCGCCACACCACACTCGCGCGCGGCCGCCTCCAAGGTCCAAGGCCTGGCCTGCTCGCGCAAGACATCAAACCCCTCCAGGTGGTCTCGAATGTACTCATGGTCCAACTCCCCGCGCTCGATCAGCTCCCGCGCAAGAGCCAAAGCCAGCGCGCCATCGGTTCCGGGCCGAATGGCCAGGTGTCGGTGACATTTTTCGGCCGTCTCGGTTCGGCGGGGATCGATGCACCAGAGCTTGGCTCCATCGCGCTTGGCCTGCTGCGCGAAGGTCCAGAAATGAAGGTTGGAGGCGACGGAGTTGCTCCCCCAGATCAGGATCAGCCGGCTCTGTGCGAAATGCTCGGTGCGCATGCCGACCTTCGCGCCATAGGTGGCGCTCAGGCCGGCTGCGCCCGCGCTGGCACAGATGGTCCTGTCGAGCAGAGATGCGCCGATCCGATGGAAGAAGCGCGCGGCCATGCTCTCGCCCTGCACAAGCCCCATGGTTCCGGCATAGGAATACGGCAGCACCGCCCGAGGGTCGCGGGCTGCGACCGACTTCAGGCGCGCTGCGATCTCCCGCAGCGCCTCGTCCCAGCCCACCGGCTCCCAGCGGCCCTCACCCTTGCGGCCGGCCCGCCGCAGGGGTTGCAGGACGCGCTCGGGGTGCTCGACGCGCTCCATGTAGCGCGAAACCTTGGTGCACAGGGCCCCGTGTGTGGGTGGGTGGTCCGGATCTCCCTGCAGCCTGAGCACCTGCTCGCCCTGGACCGTGACCCTGATCGCACAGGTGTCGGGGCAGTCATGGGGGCAGGCCGCCCGGACCAACCGAACCGGCGGGGCGCCGGATTTCGTGGCAGTATTGGCGTTGTCGCTCACAGGGCGATGATGGCACAGCCTGCACCCCAGGATGCCTCGCCCGCAGACCAATCCAATCCATGAAGATCATCGACTCCATCCTGGCCGACGTGCCGGCCATCACCTCCATTCGGCGCGACATTCATGCTCACCCTGAACTGTGCTTCAAGGAAGAGCGAACCTCCGAGCTCGTGGCCCAGTCGCTGGCCTCCTGGGGCATCGAGGTGCATCGCGGTTTGGGGACCACGGGCGTCGTCGGCGTGATCCGCAGCGGCGACAGCGGCCGGGCGATCGGCCTGCGGGCAGACATGGACGCCCTGCCGATGACCGAACACAACCGATTCGCACATGCCAGCGTGCACCCGGGCAAGATGCACGCCTGCGGTCACGACGGGCACACGGCCATGCTTCTGGCTGCAGCCAAGCACTTGGCCCGGCATCGGCAATTCGACGGCACGGCCTACCTGATCTTCCAGCCCGCAGAGGAAGGCGGCGGCGGAGCCCGCGAGATGATCAAGGATGGGTTGTTCGAGAAATTTCCCATGCAGGCCATCTTCGGCATGCACAACTGGCCGGGGATGGAGGCGGGTCAGTTCGCCGTTTGCGATCGCCCGGTGATGGCTTCGAGCAACGAGTTCAAGATTCGCATCAAGGGCAAGGGATCTCATGCGGCGCTCCCCCACAATGGCATCGACCCGGTGCCGGTGGCCTGCCAGCTGGTCCAGGCTTTCCAGACGATCATCACCCGCAACAAGCGGCCCATCGATGCGGCGGTGATCTCGGTGACGATGATCCATGCTGGCGAGGCCACCAATGTGGTGCCCGACCACTGCGACATCCAGGGCACTGTACGAACCTTCACCATCGAGATG
>CAYYYC010000216.1:1175-3569 GCA_964475695.1 uncultured Rubrivivax sp. | reverse complement strand
TCACATCGGGCAGGAAGCTCATCTCGATGGTGCGCATGCCCTGGCCTTCGCAGGTCGGGCAGCGGCCCTGGCCTGTGTTGAAGGAGAAGCGGTTGGCGGCATAGCCTCGGGCCTTGGCTTCCAGGGTCTCGGCGAAGAGCTTGCGGATCGCATCCCAAAAGCCGATGTAGGTGGCCGGGCAGGACCGGGGCGTCTTGCCGATCGGAGTCTGGTCCACCTCAAGCACACGGTCCACACTGGCCCATCCCTCGATCCGGGCGCAGCCTTGCCAGAGCGGCCGCCCATCACCCGCCGGGGCCAAGGCCGCCTGAACATTGGCCAACAGGACATCGCGCGCCAATGTGCTCTTGCCGCTGCCAGAGACTCCGGTGACAGCCACGAGCCGATGCAGCGGGAAGTCCACATCCAGCGCACGCAGGTTGTGCAGGCTGGCGCCACACACCGTCAGCTTCGGCTGGCCAGGCTCCACTGCCCTGCGGGGGTGCAGCGGATGGCGAAGCGGATGGGCCAGCATCCGGCCGGTGACCGACTGGGGTTCGGCCGCCAGGTCGTGCACGCTGCCCTGCGCAACCACACGCCCGCCCCGCCGCCCCGCGCTCGGCCCGATGTCGATGAGGTGATCGGCGCGGCGCATGGTGTCTTCGTCATGCTCGACGACGACGAGGGTGTTGCCCTTTTCCCCAAGCCGGGCCAGCGCCTTGAGGAGGATCTGGTTGTCTCTGGGGTGCAGGCCGATGGTGGGCTCGTCGAGCACATAGCAGACGCCCTGCAGATTGCTGCCCAACTGCGCGGCCAGCCGAATGCGTTGCGCTTCGCCCCCAGACAGGGTCGGCGCCGCCCGGTCAAGCGTCAGATATCCCAGCCCCACTTCCTCGAGAAAGCTCAGGCGGCTGGCGATCTCGCTGACCACATCCCGAGCGATGTCAGCCTCGCGGCCCTGAAGATTCAACTGCCCAACCCAATCCCGTGCCTGTGTCACCGACCACCGCGCGACCACGGAAATCGGCTCGCCATGGAAGGTGACGGCGCGCGCCGTGGCGCTCAGTCGTTGCCCCTGGCATTCGGGGCATGCCTCATCCACAAGGCCCTCCGCTTCCGCCTCCTCGGCGGGGAAGCTCTGCTCGCGGCCGCGATGGTCTTCGTCTCGGACTGAATCATCGTATGTGCGGCGTTGCTCGCGGGTGAGCTTGAGCCCAGTGCCCACGCAGGCCGGGCACCAGCCATGCTTGCTGTTGTAGCTGAACAGGCGAGGATCAAGCTCGGCATAGCTCGTCGAGCAAACCGGACAGGCGCGCTTGGTGGACAAGACGATCACTTCGCCGATGGCTGCGGTGCTCTGGCCTTCGGCCATCGCCGCACGCAGCCCGTTCAGGGGCGTCAGCAGATGAATCACTCCCTTGCCGAGATCCAAGGCCTGGGCCAGGAGGCTGCGCAACTCAGGCTCACGAGCCGGGTCCACCACGAGGTCACCGACTGGCAGCTCCAGGGTGTGTTCCTTGAATCGGTCCAGCCTTGGCCAAGGGTCGACGCCGAGGAATTCCCCATCCACGCGGATATGGCTGTGGCCGCGAGCTTTGGCCCATTTGGCCAGATCGGTGTAGACGCCCTTTCGGTGAATGACCAAGGGCGCAAGCAGGCCCACGTGCTGGCCTTTGTGGTCGCGCAGCAATTGCGCCACGATGCTGTCGGCGCTTTGGGGTTTGACCGCTGCGCCGTCATGCCGGCAGTGCTGCACGCCCAGCTTGACCCACAGCAAGCGCAGGAAGTGCCACACCTCGGTGGTGGTGGCCACCGTGCTCTTGCGGCCGCCGCGCGAAAGGCGCTGCTCAATGGCCACGGTGGGCGGAATGCCCCACACGGCATCCACCTCGGGCCGACCGGCGGGCTGAACGATGCTGCGCGCGTAGGCATTGAGGCTTTCCAGATACCGGCGCTGGCCTTCGTTGAAGAGCAGGTCGAAGGCCAGGGTGGACTTGCCCGAGCCACTGACCCCAGTGATCACATTGAACTTCCCGCGCGGAATGTCGACGCTGAGGCCTTGCAGGTTGTGCTCTCGGGCGTTGACGATGCGGATGGCCTGGCTCAGGTGGAGCCCGCCTTCGTCGTGCTCCAGCGCCGCGCGGTCAGGCCCGCCCGCCGGCGAGTGGCTCGGCTCTGCGGCCTGGACCACCGTGCCCAAGGACTGCACATACTGACGCAGCGCCGCGGCGGTGTGGGCCTGAGGGTGGCTCATCACATCATCGGGCGAGCCTTCGCACACGAGGCGCCCCCCCGCCTCGCCGCCGTCCGGACCGAGGTCGATCAGCCAGTCGGCGGCGCGAATCACATCGAGGTTGTGCTCGATCAGGATGACGGAGTTTCCCGCGTCGACGAGCTTGTTCAGGGCCCGCATCA
>CAYYYC010000216.1:785-1165 GCA_964475695.1 uncultured Rubrivivax sp. | reverse complement strand
CCGGTGGTGGGCTCGTCGAAAAGAAACAAGGTGCCGCGTCGAGCCACCCGCTGCGCGGGCGACGATGCCGCGTCGGCCAGAAAGCCGGCCAGCTTCAGACGCTGCGCTTCGCCCCCTGACAGGGTGGGCACAGGCTGCCCCAGCCGCATGTAGTCCAGCCCCACATCCACGATGGGCTGAAGCTTGAGGGCGACCTCACGGTCCTGGCGAAAGAGTTCCACTGCCTCGGCCACGGTCAGGTCCAGAACATCGGCCACGCTGAGCTCGCGCGGGCCGCGCAGGATCCGAACGTCCAGGATCTCCGGGCGGAACCGCCGCCCCTCACAGTCCTGGCACCGCAGGTAGACGTCCGAAAGAAACTGCATCTCCACATGCTCGAA
>CAYYYC010000216.1:0-775 GCA_964475695.1 uncultured Rubrivivax sp. | reverse complement strand
CCGCCGCAGGCCGGACAACGGCCGTCCCCGGCGTTGAAGCTGAACATGCCCGCGCTGTAGGCGCGCTCGTGCGCCAAAGGCGCTTCCGCAAAGATCCTGCGGATCTCGTCGAAGGCGCCGACATAGCTGGCCGGGTTGGATCGGGCGGTCTTTCCGATCGGACTTTGGTCCACGAACACCGCGTCAGCCAGCCAGTCGGCACCGAGCAGCCGGTCGTGGGCTCCAGGCGACTCGGTGGCCTTGCCGAAGTGACGGGCCAGCGCCGGGTACAGCACATCCTGCACCAGCGTGCTCTTGCCGCTGCCCGAGACTCCCGTCACGCAAACCAAACGGTTGAGCGGAAATTCCACCGTCAGTCCCTGCAGATTGTGTTCTCGGGCCCCCTCCAGAATCAGGCGCGGAGTGGCCCCGTCCACCAGGCGGGTGAAGCCGCTGCCGACATGGCGCCGCGCGCCGAGGTAGGCACCCGTCAGCGTGTCGGCGGCCCGAGCCTGCTCAGGCGTGCCATCGAAGACGATGCGGCCGCCGCGCTGCCCCGGCCCGGGGCCCATGTCGATCAGGCGGTCCGCCGCCAGCATGACCGCCGGGTCATGTTCCACCACCACCAGAGTGTTGCCGGCATCGCGAAGCCGGTGCATCGCCTCCACGATTCGACCCATGTCACGGGGGTGAAGCCCGATGCTCGGCTCATCGAGCACAAACAGGGTGTTGACCAGGGACGTTCCCAGCGCGGTGGTGAGGTTGATCCGCTGCACCTCACCCCCGGACAGCGTTC
>CAYYYC010000215.1:1859-3593 GCA_964475695.1 uncultured Rubrivivax sp. | reverse complement strand
GCCCGGCCGCACTGGCTGCGCCGGTGGCCCCGCCCGGCCCGGCCGGCCAGCCGGCCCCGGCGCCTGGTGCCGGCATGCCGGGCGCCAGCCTCAGCCCCACGCCAGCCCCCGGCCCCGGCGCGCCCCCAATCCCCCCTGCCCCGGGCCCAGGCCCCTAGCTCAAGTTCCCTCCGCTCGGGCCGATCCTCAAGCCAAGCAAGCAAACTGCACAAAGACAAGGAAGGATCAGGCCATGAATGCTCAACGCGCGCTCAGCACCTACGGCAACGTCAAGAATGTCACGGGCGCAGCCACGGCCAACAATGTGGAACTGATCATGATGCTGTTCGACGGGCTGATCGAAAGCCTCAGCCTGGCGCGCGGCCACATCCAGCACGGCACCATCGAGCACAAGAGCAAGGCCCTCCAGCGTGCCTCGCGCATCGTGTTGGGCCTGCAGAATGCGCTGGATGTCGAAAAGGGCGGCGACCTGGCCAACAACCTGTCGGACCTCTACACCTATGTGGTTCGCCGGCTGATCGACATCAACGCCTACAACGACCTCCAGGCGCTGGACGAGGTCTCCTCCATGATGGTGGAGATCCGCAATGCCTGGCAACAGGTGCCGTCCCTGATCCCCACGCCGGCCGTTCCCCAACGCCTGGCCAGCTGAGCCTCACCCCTGAGGCTGGCCGCTGCGCGCCAGCCAGTGACGCTGGATGCTGGCCGCATCCAGCTGCCGCTGTTCGGCGCGCTGCTGGGCGCGCACAGCATCCTGCCGGGCCCGCTCGCTGACGGTGCGAGCCTTGAGCAACTCCCCTTCGGCTCGGCCCAGAGCCTCCTGGCACAGTCGCTCATGCGACTGGGCTGCGCCCAATTCGATGGCAGCGCGCTCCTGAAGGCTGAGCAGCTGCGACAGGGTCTGTCGCAGGGCTGAAGTCTGATGCACCTGATGGCCCCTGGCCTGGGTGCGGCGTTGGCTCTGCCCATACTCCGCATACAGGCCACGCAGGCGCTCGAGGTGCTCCTTCACGCGGGCGGCGTTGTCCCGGGCCTGGCGCCACCGCACTGCGCAGGCGTCACGCTCCTCCAGGGCTCGGGCCTCCAGGAAGGCCCAAAGCTCAATCCGTGTCATAGCCCGGCCACCAGCGCAGCGAGCTCGGCGCGGGTCTGCTGCATGTCCACGCGCTGGTTCATGTCCTGCTGCAGAAAGGCCCGAATCGCGACATTCAGACGGATCGCCTCGTCGATCTCGGCGTTGCTGCCGGGCTGGTAGGCCCCCACCTGAATCAGCTCGGCGTTGCTCTGGTAGAGACTCCAGAGCCGGCGGATCCGGTTGGCCAGGCGCCAGTCCTCCGCGCTCAGCAGGTTTTGCATCACCCGGGAGATGGACCCGTTGAGATCGATGGCGGGATAGTGCGCCGCATCGGCCAGCGAGCGCGCCAGCATCACTTGCCCGTCGAGCGAGGCCCGGGCAATGTCAACCACCGGGTCCTGCGCATCGTCGCCCTCGGCCAACACGGTGTAGAGCGCTGTGATCGATCCCTGGCCCTGACGCCCTACCCCGCCACGCTCGATCAGGTTGGGCAGCAGCGAAAAGACGGACGGCGGGTAGCCCTTGGAGGTGGGCGGCTCGCCCACGGCCAGGCCGATCTCCCGCTGGGCATGCGCCACCCGTGTCAGGCTGTCGAGCAGCATCAAGACATTGAGACCGGCAGCGCGGAAGTGCTCGGCGATCGCATGGGTCATGTGGGT
>CAYYYC010000215.1:0-1849 GCA_964475695.1 uncultured Rubrivivax sp. | reverse complement strand
GACCTCCCGGCCGCGCTCGCCGATCAGGCCGATGACGACCACATCGGCCTGGGTGTAGCGGGTCAGCATGCCCAGCAGCACGCTCTTGCCCACGCCCGAACCCGCAATGAGCCCCAGCCGCTGCCCGACCCCGATGGTCAGCAGGCCGTTGATCGCCTTGACGCCCACATCCAGCGTCTCGCAGATGGGCCCTCGCTCCATCGGGTTGAGCAGATCGCCAAGCAACGGAACGCCGTGGCTGCACTGCGGCACAGGCCCGCCGTCCAGGGGCTGCCCGCGGCCATCGATCACGCGCCCCAGCAGCGCCGGGCCCACTCGGGCGTGACTGCGATGCTCCAGCAGCCGCACTGAGGCGCCCGGGCCCACGCCATGGGGCTCCGAATAGGGCATCAGGTAAAGCGTCTGGTCGTTGAAGCCCACCACCTCGGCCTCGACGCGGTCGCCGAAGGTGCTGACCACCTCGCAAAGGGCTCCCACCGGAGCCATGAGGCCCTGCGCATGAAGCGTCATTCCCACCAGGCGGATGAGCCGCCCGGCCCGTTGGGGCTGCACCGCCCGCACCCGATCCAGGGTGCGCGTGACTTCCTGCTCGAAATCAATCATGGGCGGCCCTGCGCTGAATCTCGGACTCGTCGCGCTGCCACTGCTGCGCTTCGATCCGAAGCTCGGAGATGATGGACATCAGGCGGTTCTCGATGAGATCCTCCACCGTCGAGGCATCCCCGGCGGCGCGAACTGAGCCCCGCGCAAGCTGGCCGTCCTCCTTCCACTGGATGCGCTCAAGCAGCTGCGCCTGAGCCGACAGGGGTGATGTCCCATCCTCAAGCGCTGCGCGCAGCACTGCCAGGTCGGCGGGATGAAGTTCCACCACGAGGGAAGCCTGGGGAGAGGACTGCAGGGCCTGCACGCAGCGCAGGACCAGCCCCTCCACCACGGCCGGTGAAACGCTGAGCTCCATGCGAACCAGCTCCATGGCCAGATGCAAGGCCAGGCGCTTGAGCGGCTCGAAACGCACCGCCGTCTCTTCGGGCTCAAGCAATGGCTGCAAGGCCTGCGTCAGAGACTCGACCAAACGGGCCAGATCCTGCGGCTCTGCGCCGTGCGCAGCCGTGGGCGCGGAAAGTGCCAGTTCGCCGCCGGCCTCACTCAAAGCCTGCTCCCGCGCCTCGGCGGCCAGGCGTGCGGCCTGTGCCAGCCCGTCTTCCACCCCTTGGCGGTAGTGCTGCTCGAGTTGCTCCTGCAGGCTCGCCGGGACCTGCGGGGAGGCCGACCCATCGACAGGGCCAGGCTCGCCGGCCGCCGCCTGGGCGGCCGCATTGGCCTCCTCCTGCTGACGCAGCGCGCTCTCGCAGGCCAGGGCGGCTTCCACGGCCGCGGCCGCCGCCGAAATCACCGGGTCGTGCCTGAAGGCCGGTCTCGCAGGCGCCAACAGGCTGAGCACATCAAAGCCGCCCGGCCCCTGCGGCATGGCTCGCGAGAGCAGCGGGTCGAGCTTGAAGGCGGGAACTTCGGCCATGGGGCTGTGCCTCGTGCGGTCAGACAAAGTCGTCGCCGCGGCCGGCCAGCATCAGTTCGCCGGCATCGGAGAGCTTGCGGGCGATGCGCATGATGGACTTCTGCGCATCTTCCACATCGGTGATCCGCAGCGGGCCCTTGGCCTCCATGTCGTCGATGAACATCGAGCGGGCGCGGGATGACATGTTGGAGAGGAACTTTTCCTTGACCTCGTCGTTGGCGCCCTTGAGCGCCACCATGAGCATGTCGGGCTCCACGTTTCGCGACAGCGTCTGGATGGAGCGGTTGTCGCAGCCGGCCAGGTTGTCGAAGGTGAACATGTTGTCCTGGATCT
>CAYYYC010000214.1:0-3626 GCA_964475695.1 uncultured Rubrivivax sp. | reverse complement strand
GCAAGATTCAGGAAGAGAGCATGCACTACGAGATGCTCAAGCACACCGGCGAGCATCCCATCATCGGCGTGAACACCTTCAGAAATCCCCACGGCGATCCGGTGCCCGAGCACATCGAGTTGGCGCGGTCGACGCCCGAAGAGAAGGCATCTCAGCTGCAGCGGTTGGCGGACTTTCATGCCCGGCATGCCGACCGCAGCGCTGCCATGCTGCAGCGTCTCAAGGAGGCGGTCATTGCCAACGCCAACGTTTTCGAAGTGCTGATGGAGGCGGTGCGCGTGTGTTCGCTGGGTCAGATCACCCACGCCCTGTTCGAGGTCGGGGGCCAATACCGGCGCAGCATGTAGCCGCCGGGCTGCCCCCGGGGCCAGGCCCCCGGGGAAACTGGCGCGGCGCGGGGCTTCAGGCGCCGGGCCAGAACACAAGGCCCTCGGCGACAGGATCGGCCTGGTCCGGGGCCCCTTGCTCAGCCAGGCCTTGTGGGGCACCACCATCGGCTGGGCTGCGGCGGTCGAAGACGCGGCGTATCCATTCCAGCGGCCTTTGCGGCGGGGCCGATGCCCATCCGAAGTGACGATCCAAGGCCTCCAATCGACTGGTTGCACCCGCTGCCACCGCTCGGGCGGCCCGATTGAAGGCCTGCTGCGTGCGGCTCCGGGCAAGCCGCGTGGCTGCGGTTTGCGGGTCGCACTCTGCATGCCGAGCCATCAGCTCGCGGGAACTGCGCAAGGGGTCTCGCGGTCCGAGTTCCGCGAGCCGATCGGCCACCTGCACCTCCAGCAGGTCAAGCCCGGCGACACGGGCCACCTCCTCTGGGGAAGGCTCTCGAAGTTCGCCCAGGAGGCACAGCCTATGCCCGGCCTCCCGCCGCGCCAATCGAACTTGCCGGCACAACCGGCGCTGGGCAGGCGCCAGTCGATTCATGCATCGCACCTCATCGATCAGGTCTTGCCGAAGACGCGCACGAGCCCGGTGGACGAAGGCGGCCTCGCCAGCTTCGACGAGAGGATGCTGCGCGTCCAGGATGGCGCACTGAGCCAAAGTGATGATCCCCACCTGGAGCAACTCCGCGGTGATCAGTCGGGCCGGCAGATGGAGCACCCTCTCGCGGACCTCCTGTCGGAGCCAGGCATCGTTGCGCATCCACAGGGGGGCCTGTTCCGGAGCAGCGGGCATCAGAAAATTCTAGGGATGCATTTCAGGCGTCAAACCCCCCGTTGGCGGGGAGGATTCCAGGGCCCGACCGCCGTCAGCCTCGTGTTCACCAGCGGAGCCAGAATCGAGCCGATCACACAACCCTGAGGGCCCACCGGGCCAAGGAGAGGAGTCAGTATGAATCAGTCCCCCGTCTATGTCGTGGCCGCCGCGCGCACAGCGATCGGCACCTTTGGCGGCAGTCTCAAGGATGTCCCTCTGGCCGACCTGGCCACCACTGCCGTCCAGGCCGCCCTGAGCCGCAGCGGCGCGCCCGCGGATGCCGTCGGTCATCTGGCCATGGGCACCGTGGTGCCCACCGAACCGCGGGACGCCTATCTGAGCCGGGTGGCTGCAGTCAACGCCGGCCTGCCCAAAGAGACCCCGGCCTTCAATGTCAACCGGCTGTGCGGCTCAGGCCTGCAGGCCATCATCTCCGCCGCGCAGGCGATTTTTCTCGGGGATTGTGAAATCGCCATCGGTGCCGGCGCTGAGAACATGAGCCGCGGGGCCTACCTGCTGCCCGGCGCCCGATGGGGCACCCGCATGGGCGATGGTCAGGTCCTGGACTTCATGGTGGGGGCGCTGCATGACCCGTTCCACAAGATCCACATGGGAATCACAGCGGAAAACGTGGCCGCGCAGTTCGGCATCAGCCGCCAGCAGATGGACGAGCTGGCCGCCGAGAGCCACCGCCGAGCTGCGGCGGCGATCGCCGAAGGTCGATTCAAAGACCAGATCGTGCCGGTGGTCACCCAAGGCCGCAAGGGCGAGGTGCGCTTCGAGGTGGACGAGCATGTCAAGGCTGCCACCACCGTGGATTCGCTCGCGGCGATGCGGCCCGCCTTCAAGAAGGACGGCGCGGTGACGGCCGGCAATGCCTCCGGCATCAACGATGGCGCCGGCGCGGTGGTGCTGGCCAGTGAAGCCGCCGTCAAGGCCCACGGCCTGCGGCCACTGGCGCGCCTGGTGGCCTACTCCCACGCGGGGGTGGAGCCGACGATCATGGGCATCGGCCCGGTTCCTGCGACGCGTCGGGTTCTGGAGAGGGCGGGCTGGAAGACGGCCGACCTCGATGTGATCGAAAGCAACGAGGCCTTCGCCGCCCAGGCCTGTGCGGTGGTCAAGGAGCTTGGGCTGGACCCTGCCAAGACCAACCCCAATGGCTCCGGCATATCGCTGGGCCACCCGATCGGGGCCACCGGCGCCATCATCACCACCAAGGCGATCCACGAACTGCACCGCACGGGCGGCAAGCGGGCCCTGGTGACGATGTGCATCGGCGGCGGTCAGGGTATCGCAGCGCTCTTTGAGCGGGTGTAAGCACGAACACGAGGGGCTGGGCGCGAAGGGCAGAATGGGACATGGATCCCCAACTGCCTTACTCTGCCCCCCAATCCTTCACCGACCCCGATGCCGCCCTGGCGCACGCCCGGGCCATCTACGACGCTGCGGTCGAGCACCTGCGAGATCAATTGAGGGCATTCCTGGCGGGCCACACGCCGCCCGCCCGCGTTCGGGCCTGCTATCCGCGCCTGCGGGTGCGAACCGACAGCGTGGCTCGGGCCGACTCCCGCCTTGCCTTCGGCTTTGTGGCCGGGCCGGGCCTGTACGAAACCACCCTGACCCGGCCAGAGCTCTTCGCCCACTACTATCGGACCCAGTTTGAGCTGCTGATCAAGAACCATGGCGCCCACCTGGTGGGTGGCCTGGAAGTGGGCTTGAGCAAGACGCCGATCCCGGTGCACTTTGCGCTGGCGGAAAACGAGCATCTCGAAGGCTCATTGAGTCCCGAACGCCGATTGCTGTTGCGCGACCTGTTCGACCTTCCCGATCTCAATGCGATGGACGACAGCATCGCGAATGGAGCGTACGACCCGGCTCCCGGCGAACCCCAGCCGCTGTCGCTGTTCACCGCGCCGCGGGTGGACTACTCTTTGCATCGGCTGCGGCACTACACGGGCACCGCACCCGAGCACTTCCAGAATCACATCCTGTTCACCAACTACCAGTTCTACATCGATGAGTTCGTTCGCCTCGGGCACGCGATGATGAGTGACCCGTCCGGCGAGTACGAAGCCTTCGTCGAGCCCGGCCACGTGGTGACGCGGCGCGTGGACTTGGCCAGGCAGGAAGGCGACGATCGAGGCTCACCCCCGGCGCGACTGCCGCAGATGCCGGCTTACCACCTGATCCGTCCCGGCCACTCGGGCATCACCATGGTCAATATCGGTGTGGGCCCGGCCAATGCCAAGAACATCAGCGACCACATCGCCGTGCTGCGGCCTCATGTGTGGCTGATGCTCGGCCACTGCGCGGGGCTGCGCAACACCCAGCAGCTCGGTGACTATGTGCTGGCCCACGGCTATGTGCGCGAGGACCATGTGCTTGACGAGGAACTTCCCTTGTGGGTACCGATTCCGGCTCTGGCC
>CAYYYC010000213.1:0-3709 GCA_964475695.1 uncultured Rubrivivax sp. | reverse complement strand
GCCCATGGCCTCGAACGGAGCTCCCGCCAGCTCGGGTCGGTGCTGAGTGGCCGACGGCGGCATCTCCGAGCCGGTCACGTGGCTGAAGTTGCAGCCTCCACGCTCAAAGACCTTGCCGTCCTCGATCAAACGGGAGACGCCGTCGCCCTGGAGCCGCTCGCCGGCAGGGCGGACCCAGGCGTCGCGCGCGAAGGGCAGGCCGTCCTCTGACTCCAGCGCCGAAATGATGCGCTCCTGCAGGCCAAGGAGGTAATGGCGCACCGGGGCGGTGTCGATGGTGTGGCTCATGATGTTTCAGGTGAGTCGGACCGGCGAAGCGTTGCCGGGATGGTAGCCGCGGGGCCGCTCCAGGAGAGCCTCGATGCCGGCCATGTCCCGCGACTGATCGCCGCTGAGGCGTACAAAGTGGCTGACCCTGACCACACGGCGGCCGAAGTCGATGGTCGCCAGGCCCAGCGGCACATCGGCCTCCATGGCCACGCGATAAAAGCCACTGCGCCACCCTGCGGTCAACTTCCTCGTGCCTTCCGGCGCAACCACCAGCCAGGCGTAATCGCCGCGCTCCCGGCACCGCCGCAGGTGTTCGGCGGTCTGCAGAACCAGCCCGCCGGGAGCCTTTCTGTCCACGGGAATCCCGCCGACCCACCTGAGCCAGCGGCCGAACAGCGGAATTCGAAACAGCGACGCCTTGCCCCAGAAGTTTGCGGGCATGCCCATGGTCCATTTGGCCAGAATGCCAATCGGAAAATCGACATTCGATGTGTGCGGGTAGACCGCAATGACCCCCTGCCGTGCGGGCAACCCGGTGAACTCGACGCGCCAGCCCATGCGCGCCAGCAGCCATGACGCCAGGGGGCTGCCGCGAAATGTCAGACTGCGCTCGAGCAGCGGGGTCAGGCTCATGGTCGGTCCTGACGGGTGATGGCCCGCCAACCGATGTCTCGCCGAAACTGCATGCCGTCAAAGCGGATGCCGATGAGATGCTCGTAGGCGCGGTGGTGCGCGTCCCTGACCGACTCACCCAGGGCGGTGACGCAAAGCACTCGCCCGCCGTGGGTGCGCAATACCCCCTGCTCGTCGCGCCGCGTGCCGGCATGGAACACCATGGCCTGGGCGTTGGCCTGGGGCAGGCCGGCGATCTCGTCGCCGCCTCGCGGGGACTCGGGATAGCCGTGGGCGGCCATCACCACGCCCACAGCCGCATGGCGATCCCAATCCAGGGGCGCCTGGTCAAGCGTGCCCTGCGTGGCATGCATCAGGACATCCACCAGATCGGACTTCAGGCGCATGAGTATGGGCTGGGTTTCCGGGTCGCCCATCCGAGTGTTGAATTCGAGCGTCTTGGCTTTTCCATCGGCATCGATCATCAGGCCGGCATACAGAAACCCGGTGAAAGTGATGCCCTCAGCGCGCAGGCCCTCGATGGTAGGCTGGATGATCTCGCGCATCACGCGCGCGTGCACATCCGGCGTCACCACCGGGGCGGGGGAATAGGCGCCCATGCCACCCGTGTTGGGCCCAGTGTCGCCATCGCCAATCCGCTTGTGGTCCTGGCTGGTGGCCATGGGCTGAACATGAGTCCCATCGCACATCACGATGAAGCTGGCTTCCTCGCCGGCGAGGAACTCCTCGATCACCACGCGGGCGCCGCCCTGGTTGTGGCGCACGCCCGGCGCATCGCTGCGCAGCATGTCGTCGATCGCGCGATGGGCCTGCTCGAGCGATTCGGCCACCACCACACCCTTGCCCGCCGCCAATCCGTCCGCCTTGACCACGATGGGCGCGCCCATGGCCCGCACATGGGCATGCGCAGCTTCAGGGTCACTGAAGGTTGCGTAATGCGCCGTGGGAATGCGGTGGCGCCTCATGAAGTCCTTGGCGAAAGCCTTGGAGCTCTCGAGCTGCGCGGCGGCGCGGGTGGGGCCAAAAATGCGCAGGCCACGGCGCCGGAATTCGTCCACGACGCCGGCCGCCAGAGGCGCCTCAGGCCCCACCACCGTGAGCTCCACCTTGTGGGCGATCGCGAATTCAGCCAGGGCCTCGATGTCGGTGACCCCGTTGTAGTCGATGTTGCTGAGGTTGGGGTCAAGGGCGGTGCCGCCGTTGCCCGGCGCCACGAAGACCTTCCCCGCCTTGGGGCTGCGCGACAGCGTCCATGCCAGCGCATGTTCACGACCGCCAGAGCCGATCACCAGAATGTTCATCGCTCAATGCCCGGAATGGATGGGTGGCTCGATTCAGGCTGCTTTGGACTGCTCGAACTCGGCGTTGTGGTAGACGTTCTGCACATCGTCCAGGTCCTCGATCACATCGAGCAGCTTCTGCATGCGCGCGGCGTCGTCACCGGACAGAGACACCGTGGCCTTGGGCCTCATCGTGACTTCGGCCAATTCCGCCGACAAGCCGGCGGCCTGCAGCGCCCGACTGAGCGCCTCGTAGTCGCCCGGCGGTGCCAGAACCTCGATGGCCCCATCGTCCAGTGTGACCACGTCTTGCGCACCAGCGTCCAGCGCCACTTCCATCAAACGCTCCTCGCTGGTGCCTGGCGCGAAGATGAATTGGGCGCAATGGTCAAACTGGAAAGCCACTGAGCCGTCGGTGCCCAGATTCCCGCCGTGCTTGGAGAAGGCGTGGCGCACCTCAGCCACAGTGCGCACCCGGTTGTCGGTCATGCAGTCCACGATCACCGCAGCCCCGCCGATGCCGTAGCCCTCGTAGCGGATCTCCTCGTAGCTCACACCGTCCAGGTTGCCGGTGGCCTTGTCGACATTGCGCTTGATGTTGTCGGCCGGCATGTTCGCGGCTTTGGCCTTGTCGATGGCCAGCCGCAACCGCGGGTTCATTTGCGGGTCGCCGCCTCCGGCACGGGCGGCAACGATGATTTCCCGTGTCAGGCGCGTCCAGACCCGGCCGCGCTTTTCGTCCTGACGACCCTTGCGATGCTGGATGTTGGCCCATTTGGAATGTCCGGCCATGCCGAAGGCTCCTTGGAGCAAGAGGCGCGGCCGTTGGGCCGTCGCACAGCCTGTCTCGTCTCGTCGTGTGCGGTTGCAGGGTTGGCTAGACTGTGATTCTAGGTGCGGCGCCGGCCCGAAGCGGGCGCGCCGCGGTGCAACTCTGGAGATGCCCATGGCCGAACCGATCCTGCTGGCACAGCGCGGCGATATCGCCTGCCGTCTCCTGCCCTCCCTGGCCAATCGCCATGGCCTGGTGACCGGGGCCACCGGAACGGGAAAAACGATCACACTGCAGAAGATGGCTGAAAGTTTTTCAGCCTGCGGTGTCCCTGTGTTCATGGCCGATGTCAAGGGGGACTTGACGGGCATCAGCCAGCCCGGCCATCCCTCGCCCAAGTTGCAGGCGATCCTGGCCGAGCGCGGGTTGCAGCCGCCTGAGCCCGTGGCGTGCCCGACGGCCGTCTGGGATGTCTTCGGTGAACAGGGCCACCCGGTGCGCGCGACGATCTCCGACATGGGGCCGCTGCTGCTGTCGCGCATGTTGGAGCTCAACGAGACCCAGGCCGGCGTGCTGAACCTGGTGTTCAAGATCGCCGACGACCTGGGACTGGCTCTCCTGGACCTCAAGGATCTGAGGGCCATGTTGGCCCATGTGGGCGAGAACGCCCGCCAGTACACCACCGATTACGGGAATGTCAGCGCCGCCAGCATCGGCGCGATCCAGCGCGGGATGCTGGTGGTGGAGCAACAGG
>CAYYYC010000212.1:0-3754 GCA_964475695.1 uncultured Rubrivivax sp. | reverse complement strand
CTGCGCACGCCCGACATCCACAGCGACGGCACGACCCGGGTGGGTACGGCGCAGATGGGCGACGCGGTGGTTTCCGCGCTGCAGGCCCAGCCCTAGGCAAGCGGGCGCCGGTGTGGGGCGCTCCGGGGCCGGGGCTCAGGCCGCAGGCCGGTCGAAATCCGATGCGTCGTGGCGCTCGCGCAGTTGCATGGCCGGGTCTCCGGTGACCCGATTCACCCGCCGTCCACGCTGCACCGGCGCGCGCGAGGCGACCTCATCGGCCCAGCGCACCACATGGACATAGTCCTGCACCTGGAGGAATTCGCCGGCGTTGTAGAGCAGGCCCTTGGCCATGCCGCCGTACCAGGGCCAGATCGCCATGTCGGCCACGGTGTACTGCTCGCCGCAGATGTAACGCCTTTCTGACAGCAGCCGATTGAGCACATCCATCTGCCGCTTGGTCTCCATCGCGTAGCGGTCGATCGCGTATTCGATCTTCAGCGGGGCGTAGGCATAGAAGTGGCCAAACCCGCCGCCCACAAAAGGCGCGCTGCCCATCTGCCAGAACAGCCAGCTCATGCATTCGGCTCGCGCTGCCGGGTCGGTGGGCAGGAAAGTGCCAAATTTCTCCGCCAGATAAACGAGGATGGCGCCGCTCTCGAAGATACGGATCGGCTCGGGCCCGCTGCGGTCCAGCAGGGCAGGAATCTTGGAATTGGGATTGAGGCCCACGAATCCGCTGCCGAATTGCTGGCCTTCGCCGATGTTGACCAGCCAGGCATCGTATTCGGCGCCTGCGTGGCCCAGAGCCAGCAGCTCTTCAAGCAGGATCGTGACCTTTTGTCCGTTGGGCGTGCCCAGTGAATACAGCTGCAGCGGGTGTCGGCCCACGGGAAGTTCGGAGTCGTGCGTGGCGCCAGCCACCGGGCGATTGATGTTGGCGAAGCGCCCGCCGTTGCCCTGTTTCCAGGTCCACACGGGCGGGGGCTCATACGGGGGAATCTTCTGTGCGTTGGATGGTTCTTGGCTCATGGGCCGGATTGCACCACAGCGGCAGGCCGTCTGCCTTGGCCGCGCCCGGTCAGGGCAACCGCTTTGCCCTGGGTTGTGCGTAGCTGACCCGTCGCCACAGCGCCTCCGCCGGACCCATGGGGTGGCGAGCCAGCCACCAGCGAGCCAGTGGCATCTGGACCAGTGCAAAAAGCGTCACGGCCAGCGCCACACACGCCGTTGGACCGAGTTGCTCCCAAAGGCCGAGTCCCCATCCATGAAAGATGAAGGTCCCCATGAGCGACTGCATCAGGTACATCGTCAGCGGCATCCGACCGACGAGCGCAAGGTTGCGCCGCAGCGCTGCCGCACCGCCAAGCAGGCACCAGCGCAGGATCAGCCCCGCGTAGCACAGTGTCATCAGCACGCGATGGGTATCGCCCAGGTTCAGGCCCAGCAGCGTCTGCGCGCTCGGCGCCAATGCCGGGTCCTGGTCGGCCGTGAGCGCGCCGCTGGCCAGCCAGCAACCGAGGGCCACCACGAACAACAACCACAAACCGGCTCGACCTGCCCCCGAGCAAAGCCAGCGTTGTGCGGCCGAGTCCGCTTCCAGCCATCCACTTCGGCACACCCAAAGCCCGAGCACTGCCGTGCTGGCCAGGGCCAGCCAGAACCAGCCGATCAGGGGCAACAGATGAGGGCTCGAGTAGGTGAGCAGGGTTTCAACCAGGCGCTGCGGAATGCCCGCCATCCAGGTCCCTTGCGCGTAGACGCTGTTGTCAGACTGTTGCAGTGCCTGCAGCAGGGCCTGGCCGGCCTGGTAAGTCTGGTCATTCCAGACCCACGCCACACCCGCGCCCAGGGCGAATTGCGCCAGCAGAAACAACGCGGCCAGGCGCGCCAGAGCCCCGGGACTCCAGTGCCTGACCATCCAGAGCAACAGGCCCAGGAAGGCGTAGATGTGCAGCACATCCCCGCCCCACAGCAGCAGCAGATGCAGCAGGCCGAAGACCAGCAGGGTGATCATGCGCCGGGCGATCACGCCCCGGTCCGATGGGCCCAGTCGCTCGAGTTGCAGACCAAGTCCCATGCCGAACAGGAGCGTGAAAAGGCCATTGAACTTGCCTTCGAGCATCGCCAAGCTCAGCATGAAGACGGCATGGTCGGAGGCCCCGTAGTTCCCGATCCGCTGCATGGCCAGAGCATCGGGCTCGAAGAAGCTGCGCCCCATGCTCGGGAGGTTCATGATGAAGATGCCCAGCAGCGCCACCCCGCGCATGACATCCAGCGCCTGCAAGCGCTGGTGAGCAGCCGTCGGAACGGGGCGCGCGCCCACGGGGTTGGGCGTCTGGCTCACTGGCTGCCGCGGGCCCATTGGACAGCCCACTGCGTCAGCACGATCAGCACCACGATGTCAGCCCAGGTGGTGTAGAGCAGCCAGGTGTCCTTGGAAAAACTCAGGGCGACCGCCAGATTCAATCCCGCCATGGTGTAACCGCACAAAGCCATCCCCAGGAAAAGCCTGCCGAGAGCAGCATCATAAACACACCGAAGAGCGCCAACCCTCCCAGAAGGTCCAGCTTGCGAGGCGCGTAGCGGTTGATCAGCCACTGAATCGGCAGCAGAACCTGGCGCAGTATCTCCGAGCGCGGGATCGCGCGGTGCCGCTGGCGCAGCGCATATCCCCCGGGGCCCCTGGGGAATCATGGGTCTGGGGAAGCACAGCCACGCGAGATCGGTCACATTCAGCATCGTGACCCCTCAACTGGAGACCGTCCATGCCCCGCACTCGCCTTGTGGCCTCGGCCCTGCTGCTTGCAGGTCTGCTGGCGCTGAATCCCCCCTCGGTCATGGCCATTGAACAGCCCCGCTTCGCCGTCGAGAGGGTTCTGCAGGCCGATGCGATCGAAGTGCGGCGCTACGAGCCTTACATCGTGGCTGAAGTGGTGGTCCCCGGTCCGGCGGAGCAGGCAGGCAATCAGGGCTTTTCCTTTCTGGGCGGCTACATCTTCGGCCGCAACAAGGGGGAGCGCAAGATCGCCATGACCGCGCCCGTGGTGCAGGCCCCGCAGCCGGCGAAGATTGCGATGACCGCCCCCGTGGCCCAGTCGGCTTCGCCCGATGGAGGCTTCATCGTGCAGTTCATGATGCCCTCCGCCTACACGATGGAAACCTTGCCTGAGCCGGTCGACCCCCGGGTGAAGCTGCGCCCGGTGGCTGCTCAGCGCGTGGCGGCGATCAGTTACTCGGGCAGCTGGTCGCAGGCGAACTATGAGGAACATCTGGCCAAGTTGCGCAGCGCGGCGCAGGCTGCGGGCCTGCAGATTGATGGCGAGCCCGTCTACGCCCGCTACAACGGCCCGTGGGTGCCGTGGTTCATGCGCAGGAACGAAATCTGGCTGCCGCTGCGCTGAGAGCCGCCCGCGCGGGTGCTAAAGGCGCATCTGTGCGGGCAGCCAAGTCACCAGCGACGGAAAGAACCAGATCAACAGCACCGCGCCGATCATCAGCAGGAACATCGGCAGCGAGACGCGTGCCAGGTATGGCAACTCCCGCCCCGTCATGCCCTGCAACACGAAGAGATTGAAACCTACGGGTGGCGTGATCTGGGCCATCTCGACCACCAGCACGACGAAGATGCCGAACCAGATCGGGTCGATGCCGGCCTTGAGCACGGTGGGCATGAGCACGCCCATGGTCAGCACCACCATCGAGATGCCGTCCAGGAAACAACCCAAGATGATGAAGAACACCATCAAGGCCATCACCAGCATGAATGGGGTCA
>CAYYYC010000211.1:0-3770 GCA_964475695.1 uncultured Rubrivivax sp. | reverse complement strand
ACGGCGCCTCGAAGTTCGTCAGCGGCGATGCGATCGCAGGCCTGCTCATCCTGATCATCAATATCGTGGGCGGGCTGGCCATCGGAATCATCCAGCATGACCTCTCGCCCGCCGAGGCCGGCCGCATCTACACGCTGCTGACCATCGGCGACGGCCTGGCCGCACAGATCCCGGCGCTGTTCCTTTCCATGGCCACGGCCATCATCGTCACCCGGGTCACGACTTCCGAGACCATGACCGAGCAGGCGGTCAGCCAACTCAACAACCCCAACGCCCTGTTCGTCGCAGCAGGCATCGTGTTCCTGTTGGGCCTGGTGCCGGGCATGCCGCACCTGGTGTTCTTCATCCTGGCCGCCGGCACTGCCGCCGTGGGCTGGCTTGCGCTTCGGGGCCAGCACCTTCAGGAAGAGGCCGCCACCGCGGCGGCCGCGCCGGTGGTTGAAGGTCCCAAGGAGCTGGACTGGAGCGACCTGGATCATGTCGACCTGATCGGCCTGGAAATCGGCTACGGACTGCTGCCGCTGGTCAATGCCGAGACCAATGGACAACTCATGCAGCGGGTCAAGGGCGTGCGCAAGAAGTTGTCGGCCGAGCTCGGCTTCTTGGTGCAGCCGGTGCGCATCCGCGACTCCATGACCCTGGAGCCCGACAGCTATCAGATCGTGCTCAATGGCGTGGTGCGCAGCCGCGCCGAAGTCAAGGTGGGCAAGGAGCTGGCGATCAGCCCGGGCAAGGTCTATGGCCGCATCGAGGGCGAGCCCACCAAGGAGCCCGCTTTCGGCCTGGATGCGGTCTGGATCAGTCCCTCGCAGCGCGAATACGCCCGCTCGCTGGGCTACACCGTGGTCGACCCTGCCACCGCGATTGCCACCCACCTCAACAAGGTGCTGCGCGAGAACGCCTCCGAGCTGCTGAGCCACGACGAAGTGCAGCAGCTGCTGGACAAGCTCTCGGCGCGCTCTCCCAAGCTGGTGGAAGACCTCACCCCGGCCAAGCTTTCCCTGGGCGTGATCACCCGGACACTGCAGAACCTGCTCAACGAGTCGGTCTCCATCCGCGACATGCGCAGCATCGCCGAGGCGCTGACCGAGGCCAGCACACGAACCCAGGACCCCGACCAGCTGGCCGCGCAGGTCCGTCCCAAACTCGGACGCATGATCGTGCAGACCATCGTCGACCCCCAGGACACCCTCCAGGCCATCACTCTGGACCCGGCCCTGGAGCAACTCCTGCACAACGTCTCCCAGCACAGCTCGCCGGGCCAGGGCCTGATGCTTGAGCCCGGCCTTGCCGAGCGGCTCTTCCGCGCGCTTCGCGATGGGGCTCGCGAAGTCGAGGATCAGGGGCATCCCGCCGTGCTGGTTGTCTCGCCCGGCGTGCGCCCATGGTTGGCGCGCATGGTTCGCCACCGCATTCCAGACTTGACCGTGCTGTCCTACAGCGAGATACCCGAAGACCAATCCGTCAAGGTGATCCACACCGTGACTGCCGAGACTTCAGCCTGAAGGCTGACCCCTGCCCGCATCGGAGACCGACACCATGAAACTCCAACGCATCCTGGCCAAGGATTCCCGCAGCGCCAATGAGGAGGCCATCGCCAAATACGGCCGCGATGTGCTCATCGTTTCCAACAGCCGGGTCAACGGGATGACCGAGCTGATCGTGGCCGTGGATGTGCAGGCCGAGCCCACGCCGGCGCCGCAGATGCCCCGGTCCGGCGGCGAGCCCTTCGAGGCCATGCTGCGCCAACAGTCCCAGGCTCCTGCGCCGGTCGAGCCCCATCCGACCGCAGTCGCCGAGACGGCCGCCCAGGGGTTCATGCCCGCCCACATGGCCCTGATGCAGGCCGCCAAGCGCGCCGCAGCCCAGACGCTCAGCCCCCACGAGGCCACGCAGACTGCCGCTGCGGCGGTGTCTGGCGCGCAGCCCGTGGAACAGGAAGCCGCCTCGCGGTGGGGCGGCGCCGAGCCGTCTGCGCCGGGCGGCGAGATCACTCGCGACAAGGCCTTTGCGCTCACGGAGATGATCCGTTCGGAAATCGCGCAGCTGCGCAAGGAAATGCGCATGGGCCAACAGCTTCAGGCCTGGGCCGCGCAGGGGCCCACCCACCGCTGGAACGAGGCGCTGACGGAAGTGGGCGTGCCCACCGCTCTGCGCGCCCTGCTGGTGTCCGGGCTGTCCAACGACTACGATGACGGACAGGCGCTGTCCGCCATCGAGTCCCAAATGTCTGAAAACCTCCCCCGCTCCGCCGGCAAGTCCGCCACGGCGCCCTGGTCCAAGGGCGTGCACCTGCTCAGCGGCCCCTGCGGCAGCGGAAAGACATCCATGGCCGCGCGACTGGCCCAAGAGGCCGCGCAACGCCTGGGGGTGGATCGGGTGACCCTGGTGAGCTGGAATGACAACCGTCCGGGCGCCTGGGGCCAGCTCCAGCTCTGGGCCTCGCGCATTGGCGTCACGGCCCTGCGAGCGTCCGACTCAGCCACACTGGAACTGCTGATCCGCGAGCATGGGCACGGCCTGCTCATCATCGACAGTGGCCTGGTGCAACCCCAGACCATCCCTGCAGCCCTGCAGGGGGTCGAGGCCATCCACCATCTGGTCATGCCGGCCGACGCGCTGCCAGCCACCCTGCGACGGTGGTTCAGCACCGAGGCACCGTCGTGGGCCGATGTGCTGGTCACCCGGCTGGACGAGTCCTCACAGCCCTGGGGCCTGCTGCAGGCCTGCTGTGAACACGGTCTGCTGCCGGCCATGGCCAGCCACGGCGCCGGGCTCGATGACTTGAGCCAGCCCTACGGGCCCGCCGAACTCCTGCAACACGGGATGCGGACGCTCGCAGGCGCCATGGGGGCGGGATCTGTGCTGCACGGCGCATCGGGGCATCCCCTGGACATCGCGGCGATCGAGCCGATCACGGCGCACGGCGCAGCCCGGCCAGCCGCACGCGGCAGCCGCGCCAAGGCAGCGCCCAAACCGCCCGCCCGCGCGGCCAAGCCGGCAGTGGCCAAGCCTGCGCCGCGGCGCGGCCGTCAGGGAGCCGCACATGCCTGAGGCCCACAGCGCCCAGCCGGTGGAAGTCATCGGCGTGGCCAGCGGCAAGGGTGGCGTGGGCAAGACCACGGTCTCCACCAACCTTGCCATGGCGCTTTCGCAGATGGGCCTGCAGGTCATGCTTCTGGACGCCGACCTGGGCCTGGCCAACGCCCAGCTGGCCCTGGGCGTTCGCTCGGAGTTCAATCTCAGCCATGTCACGGCGGGAGCCAAGCGCCTGCAGGAAATCATGATCCAGGTCCGCCACGGGCTCACCCTGGTGCCCGGCGCCTCGGGCGTGCGCACCATGGCTGCGCTGAGCGTTGACCAGACCGAGGCCCTGATCCACTCGTTCGACCAGCTGGAGTCGACCCCGGACTGCCTCGTCGTGGATGTGGCCGCGGGCATCTCTCCGGGCGTGCTGTCCTTCATGGGCGCATGCACCCGCCGCATCGTCGTGGTCAAGGACGACCCCTCCTCGATCGCGGACGCCTACGGCATCATCAAGGTGATGCACCAGGAACAGCGCCTGGGCGAGATCCACCTGGTGTGCAACCAGGTGCAGGATGAGGCCCACGGCCAGCAGCTGCACCAGAGGCTGGCCGATGTCTGCAGCCGCTTCATCGGCCTGGATCTGGCCTATCTGGGGTCCGTCGAAGCCGACGAGCTCGTGCTCGAGGCCCACCGAAAGTACCAACCCGTGGTGGAGTTCGCCCCAGGCAGCGCCGCCGCGCGGG
>CAYYYC010000210.1:264-3859 GCA_964475695.1 uncultured Rubrivivax sp. | reverse complement strand
TGCGGGAGCATGGGCTCAACGATGAAGACATCTGGGACATCGCCGCGATCACAGCCTTCTTCGGACTGTCCAATCGGATGGCCAATGTGATCGGCATGCGCCCCAACGATGAGTTTCACCTGATGGGACGGGTGCCGCGCAACAAGCCGTGAGCGCGCCTACAGCAAGACGATGTCGTACTGCTCCGGGCTCATGGAAGACTCTGCGCTCAGCGAGATCGGCTTGCCGATGAAGGCGCTCAACTCGGCCAGATGGACGCTTTCTTCATCAAGCAGCATCTCCACGACGGCAGGACTGGCGACCACCCGAAACTCACGAGGCTCAAAGCGACGCGCCTCGCGCAGAATCTCCCGCAGGATGTCGTAGCAGACCGATCGCGCCGTCTTGACTTCGCCGCGGCCTGCGCAGGTTGGGCACGGCTCGCACAGCAGATGGGCCAGAGACTCGCGAGTCCGCTTGCGTGTGATCTCCAGAAGCCCAAGCTGAGTGAACTCCCCCACTCCCGTGCGCGTGCGGTCCCGAGACAACTGTTTGCGCAGCTCGGCCAACACCGCCTGGCGATGGTCGGGGCGGTCCATGTCGATGAAGTCCACGATGATGATGCCGCCGAGGTTGCGCAGCCGCAGCTGCCGCGCAATCGCGCCCGCTGCCTCGAGGTTGGTCTTGAAGATCGTGTCTTCAAAGTTGCGCCCGCCCACAAAGCCGCCAGTGTTCACATCCACCGTCGTCATGGCCTCGGTCTGGTCGAGCACCAGATAGCCGCCGCTCTTGAGGTCGACCCGTCTGTGCATCGCGCGGGCGATCTCTTCGTCGATGCTGTGCAGGTCGAAGATGGGACGCTCGCCGCCGTAGTGCTGAAGCTTTTCGACGGACCCCGGCGTGTAGGCCTCGCCGAAGGCCCGCAGATGCTCGAACTGCATGCGCGAATCAATGCGGATCTGGTGGGTGTTTTCGTTGCTGAGGTCACGCAACACCCGCTCGGCCAGGCTCAAGTCCTGGTGCAGCAAGGATGGCGCTGGCTTGCGCTGGCCCTGTTCCCGGATCACCGACCAGGTTCGGCGCAAGTAGGCAATGTCGGCGGCGAGTTCTTCGTCGCTGGCGTCTTCGGCATTGGTGCGAAGGATGAACCCCCCGGTGTCCGCGCCGGCGGCCTGCGCGCCTGGCTCGGCCCGATTGACCAGTGCCACCAGCCGCTGGCGGAGCTGTTCCCGCAGATCAACCGACTCGATCTTCTGCGACACGCCGATGTGGCGCTCGGACGGCAGGTACACCAACAGCCGGCCGGCGATGCTGATCTGTGTGGTCAGTCGCGCGCCCTTGCTTCCGATGGGGTCCTTGAGCACCTGAACCATCAGGGATTGCCCCTCGAAGACCAGGCGCTCGATGGGCGTGGGGACTGCCGCGGCCGCGCCATGCTCCATGCGCGCAGCGATGTGGGACTGGAGGTCGGCCACATGCAGGAACGCCGCCCGCTCCAAGCCGATTTCCACGAACGCGCTTTGCATGCCCGGCAGCACCCGCACCACTTTGCCCAGGTAGACATTGCCCACCCGCCCGCGCTCCAGAGAGCGCTCCAGGTGCAGCTCCTGCAGCGCGCCGTTCTCCACCACGGCCACTCGCGTTTCCTGGGGGGTCCAGTTGATGAGGATGTCTTGCATGGCAGGCTGGGAGTCTCGCACCGAGCGGCGGTTTCAGAAAGCCACCCCGATGCGTCGCAGCAGTTGGGCCGTTTCACGCAGCGGCAAGCCCATGATCCCGCTGTGACTGCCCTCGATGCGCGGTATCCACTGGGCTGCGGCCCCCTGGATTGCGTAGGCACCGGCCTTCCCCAAAGGCTCCTGGCTGTTCAGATAGCGCGCCAGCGTCGACCGGTCGAGGGGGTCGAAGAAGACGCGGGAAACGCTCAGCGCGCAGGCCCGGCGCGGGCCCAGGCCCAAGGCCACGGCGGTGAGCACGCGGTGGGTTCGCCCCGAGAGCATCTCGAGCATCTCGCGGGCTTGTGCGATGTCCGCCGGCTTGCCCAGGATGCGACGGCCCAACGCCACGGTGGTGTCGGCGCACAGCACCGGCGCGGGCGGCAGGGCACGGCGGCGCAGGCGCTCAAGCGCCGCATCCAGCTTGAGCCGCGTGACTCGCTGCACATAGTCCTGCGCAGTCTCCCCCGGCTCCACCGCCTCCAGCGCCTCCACATCCTCCTCGGCCCCGGCCAGCAGGGGCAAGTGGCGCACACCCAGCTGCTCGAGCAAGGCCGCTCGGCGCGGGCTCTGCGAGGCCAGATAGACGAAGCGGTGCCTTCTCATTCGCGGTGATAGGGATGGCCGATGGACAACGTCCAGGCGCGATACAGCGCCTCGGCCAGAAGGACCCGAGCCAGGGCATGGGGCAGCGTGAGGTCGGACAGCCTCCAGGATTCATGGGCTTGGGCCTTGAGTGGCTCGTGCAGCCCATCCGGTCCGCCAATGAGAAACGCCACGTCGCGCCCCTGGCCACGCCAAGCCTGCAGTCGCCCGGCCAGGCCGGCGGTGTCCAGAGCCCGGCCGTGCTCGTCCAGCACCACCTGATGGCACCCCTTGGGCATCGCCGCCTGCAGCCGCTCGGCCTCAATGCCCATGCAGGCCTGGACGCCGTGAGCCTTGCGATCGGCCGCCTTGACTTCCTTGAGCTCCAGCCGCAGGTCCGGTGGGAAGCGCTTGGCGAAGTCGCGCCAGGCGACCTCGGCCCAGGCCGGCAAGCGCTGACCGACGGCCAGAACCCAAAGCTTCACGGCTCAGGCGCTTCGGGCCCTGCGGGCGGGCGTCTTGACGGCCTTCTTGACAGACGTCTTGACGGCCTTCTTGACGGGCGGCCTGGAGGTGCTGCGGGGCTGGGCTTGCGGATCGGCGGCCTTGGGCAGTGGCTTGGCCGCAACTGCCTTGAGCCTGACGGGCTTTTCCCCCCAGATTTCCTCCAGCCGGTAGTAGTCTCGGATCGCCGGCTGCATGATGTGCGCAACCGCCGCGCCGCAATCGACGATGATCCATTCGCCGTTTTCCTGGCCCTCCGTGCGCAGCACGGCGAACCCTGCTGACCTGACGGCATCACGCACGCTGGCGGCCAGCGCCTTGGTCTGACGGTTGCTGGTGCCCGAAGCCACAATGACCCTCTCGAACAGCGGCGAGAGCTTCTCGGTGTTGAAGACACGGATGTCGTGGGCCTTGACGTCCTCGAGTCCGTCGACGATGGCGCGCTGCAGCTTACGGATGTCCATTGAGCTCCTGGTTGTGGTGGAAATTCAGGCCGCCCGGTACAGGCCTTGAGTCTCAATATATCGCGCCACTGGCGCGCTGACGCGGCTCAGCACGCTTGTGCCTTGGGCGATGTCATGGCGGATCGCCGTGGAGGACACATCCCATGGAGCCATGTGCAGAGGCTCGATGGCCAGGCCGCGAAGCTCCCGGGGAAGGTCCTTCTCGTTGGCGCCAGGCCGCTGCGCCACGGCCAACCTGACCCTGGAAACCACCCCTTTCCAATCGCGCCATGTCGGCAGGTTGAGCATCTGGTCCCAGCCCAGCACCAGGTGCCAGACCACGCCCGGATGACGCGCGGCAAGCGTGCC
>CAYYYC010000210.1:0-254 GCA_964475695.1 uncultured Rubrivivax sp. | reverse complement strand
TCTGGCGCTCATCCCGACCGATGGTCAGACTCAGCATGGCCAGGCGGTGCTCCGCTGCGGCCAGTGCCCGCGTCTTCTGCCACGGCTGGCCCGCGGGCAGCCACCACAACTCGTCGATGGGCAACTGTTGCAGGGCGCTTTGCGCCAGGGCGGCATGCCCCAGGTGCACAGGATCGAAGCTTCCGCCCAGAAGCGCCACTTGGCGCAGCGTGCCCATCGGCCTCAGGGGGCTGTCCAGGCGGCCCAGTCGCGCG
>CAYYYC010000209.1:0-3919 GCA_964475695.1 uncultured Rubrivivax sp. | reverse complement strand
CGGCTATGCGGCCGGCTACTACAGCTACAAGTGGGCTGAGGTGCTGAGCGCCGATGCCTGGAGCGCCTTCGAGGAAACCGAGCCCCTGAGTGTGGCCACCGGCCGTCGACTCCGCACCGAGGTGTTCGAGCGCGGCGGATCGCGCCCCGCGCTGGACAACTTCAAGGCCTTTCGCGGCCGGGAGCCATCGATTGAGGCGCTCCTGAGGCACCAGGGCATGGCGGCCTGATTCAGGGTGGTCCCGGCGGCTGTCCGGGACCGGAGGCCCGCCCCTGGGGCCTGGCCCACGCAGCCAGGCTCAACGCAGGCCACTGCGCCAACAGCAACAGGCCCGCCATCAGCCACATTGGAGCGGCTGTGCTCAGCCACACCGACATCAGTCCAAAGAGCATGGGCATGCCGACGGTGGCTGCGTTGGTCACCATCATGCGCAGCCCCAAAGCCTGCCCCTGCCGGTCAGAGGGCGTGACCTGGTGCAGCATCGACAGGACCATGGGCTGCACTGAGCCCAACGCAAGGCCCAACAGGGCCGATGCGATCATCAGGCCGCCAAGCCCGGGCATCCAGACATAGACAAGCAGCACGCCGCTGGCCAGCGCCATGGCGCCGCGCAACATCACGGGCTCACTGATGCGCGAGGCCCAGCCCACGATCAGAAGGCGAACGGTCGTGGCTGCGGCGGCAAACGAAGCGAAGACAACGCCGATCTGCGAGGCGCTCATTTCCCGCAGATGGCCCACCACGGGGACGGCGAAGGTGTGGGCATCCCAGGCTGCAGCCAAGGCCAGGTTGAGCAGCAGCAGCACCCTCAGGGGTGCCAAGCGCAGCAGCTCCCAGGCTGGTCCCGCAATCCCCACGCGGGGCCCCGGCGCGAAGCCGGTGTCAAAACCTGAGCCCACCCGCGACAGCAGGGCAAAGGCAGCCAGGGGCAGCAGCACGCAGGCGGCAAAAGCGGCTTGCATGCCCGCATGGTCGATGATCAGGCCCGAGGCCAGCGGCGCCAGCACGTTGGACAGGGCCGGGCCCAGGGCCACCCAGCTGAAGATTCGCTTGAGATCATGGCCCGCGTGGGCGAGTTGCCCGGCCTCGCGCTGGATCGCCACAGCCGCCAGGCTCAGGGCACCGCCTGTCAGAAAGCAGGCCGCACCCACGGTCCACAGGCTCGGGGCCGATGCGCTGGCGGCCGTGCCGGCCAAGCCCATGGCCACGGCCAAGCGCACCGGGCGTTGCAGCCCGTGACGGTCGGCCAGGCGCCCGGCCCAGATCGACAGCAGGATGGGCGCCACCGCAAACAGGCTGATGACGATGCCCACCATGAACTCATCGTGCCCTTTATGCAGGACCCAGAGACTGGCCACCACGCGGGTGGCGGCCATGCAGGCATGCAGGGCGATGAGGCCGCAAACCAGCCAGATAAAGGTCGAGGGAAGACGAGGCTCGGGGATCGGGTTCACGCCGAATCTTGGCCCAGGGCCTGCCCTTGCCCCAAAGGCGGCTCCTCCTGATCCTGCAGGCCGATCAGCTCGCGGGACTGGTGCTCGGGCAGCGCCTGGACCTCCTGGAGCTTTCGTCCCATGGCCCGGGTGCGAACCGCCGCCTGCTCGATCGTGTTGGAAGCCTCCTGCAGCTTCTTCTGTGTCTTGGCCAGGATGTCGCCAAAGCGGGCGAATTCCGTCTTCACCGCGCCCAGCACCTCCCAAACCTCGGCGCTGCGCCGCTCCAGCGCCAGGGTACGGAAACCCATCTGGACGCTGTTGAGCATGGCCAGAAGCGTGGTCGGGCCAGCCAGGATGATGCGATGGTCCGCCTGGAGGGACTGCATGAGCCCCGGCCGGCGCAACACCTCGGCGTACAGGCCTTCGGTCGGCAGGAAGAGGATGCCGAAATCCGTGGTGTGGGGCGCCGCGATGTACTTCTCGCGGATGGTGCGCGCCTCCTGCCTGACCCTTTGCTCCAGAGCCTTGCCCGCGGCCTCGACACCGGGCGCGTCGCTGCGCTCCTGGGCTTCGATGAGCCGCTCATAGTCCTCCCTCGGGAACTTCGCGTCGATGGGAAGCCAGGTGGGCGATGTGCCGCCATGCATGCCTGACGCAGACGCCGGATCGACGCCCCGCTGCGGCAACCGGATCGCGTACTCGACCCGGGCACCGCTGCCTGGCACCACTTCCACATTGGCCGCGTACTGCTCAATGGTGAAGACCTGCTCGAGCAGCGCGCCGAGTTGGACTTCGCCCACGATCCCGCGGGTCTTGACATTGGTCAGCACCCTGTTGAGCGAGCCGACATCACGCGCAAGCTCCTGCATGTCGCCCAGGCCCCGGTGCACCTGCTCCAGCCGCTCGGCCACCTGTCGAAAGCTCTCGCCCAGGCGCTGCTCCAGGGTGGCCTGGAGCTTTTCATCGACCGTCTGGCGCATCTGCTCGAGCTTGCGCTCATTGCCCTCCTGCAATGTCCTCAGACGGACTTCCACCTGCTCGCGCATCTCGCCTACGGCAGCGGCGAGCTGGTGGCGCAGAGCCTCGATCTTCTCGCTCTGGAGCCGGGCAAATTCGCCGCTTTGCTGCAGCAGCAGCGCCTGGCCCTGCGACAGCTCGGCGCGCTGGCTCTGGGCCAGCCGCTGCAGCTCATCGCGCAGCTGCCGCTCCATCGACTCCTGGCCGTGAACGATCCTGCCGAACCACTGCTGAGCCTCTGGCTGCCAGGCGGAGGAGCGGCGCAGCGCCGCAAAAGCCAAGGCAGCGGCCAGAAGAACGACGACGGCCAGCAAGGCGAGCGCCAAGAGAATTGGTGGGGATTCACTCATGGGGCCAAGTGTCTCGAAGGACTGGCTCAAAGACTGAGCCATCGCTCCAACACCTCGGGATTGACGGGGCAAGGGGGCCGGCGCCCCGAGAACGCAGTCGCGAGGTTTTCAACGGCCAATGCAGCCATCGCCTGACGGGTGGCCATCGTGGCGCTGCCGACATGCGGCGCCAACACCACATTGGGGACTTCCAGGAGCCCAGGGTGCACCCTCGGCTCGCCCTCATAGACATCCAGCCCCGCAGCCGCGATCGTGCGTCGAGCCAGCGCCTGGGCCAGCGCCGCATCATCAACCACGCCACCCCGAGCAATGTTGACCAGCGTGGCTGTCGGCTTCATGCGGGCCAACTCGGCGGCCCCAATCGCATGGTGCGTCTGGTCCGAGTAGGGCACCACAATCACCAGATGGTCTGCGCCGGCCAGCAGCTCCTCCTTGGAAACCCAGCGGGCGCCGCCCAGGGCCGCCTCGGCGCCCGCATCCAGACGAGAGCGGTTGTGGTAGATCACCTTCATGCCAAAGCCGTGCACCCCACGGCGAGCGATGGCCTGCCCGATGCGGCCCATGCCGAGGATGCCCAGGGTGCTGCCATGCACATCGGCCCCGGCCAGAAGGTCGATCGTCCAGCGATCCCACATCCCTTGCCGGATGAAGCGCTCCCCTTCACCCAGCCGCCTCGCTGCGGCCAGCACCAGCGCAAAGCCCATGTCCGCCGTCGTCTCTGAGAGAACCTCCGGCGCATTGGTCACCAGCACGCCGTGGCGCGAGCAGGCCGCCACATCGATGTTGTTGTGGCCAACAAACATGGTGGAGACCATTCGAAGGCCTGGACAAGCCTGCAGCAGCGACTCGTCGATGCGCTCACTGCCCGTGACGAACGCCGCCTGTTTTCCCGCCAGCGCTGCGGCCAACTGCTGCGGCGAATAGACCACATCGTCCTGGTTGGCGCTGACCTCGAAGTGTTCACGCAGACGCACAAGCGTTTCGTCAAACACACGTCGGGCCACCAGAAGGGTTGGCCTGCTCATGGGCGGAACCAGATGAGGGTCATGACCCCAAACAGGGGGATCAGCACCGCGCCGCTCCAGAGCATGTAGCCGAAGAAGCTCGGCATTCGGA
>CAYYYC010000208.1:0-3932 GCA_964475695.1 uncultured Rubrivivax sp. | reverse complement strand
CCCAGTAGGCGCCCTTGACCAGCCGCACCATCAGGCGCCTGCGACTGGCTCTGGCCAGAGCGGCCAGGTGGTCGACCACCGGCAGGCAGCGTTTCTGATAGGCCTGAGCAACGAAGCCCAGCCCCTGCCAATGGGCCAAGCCAGGCTCCAAGCTCAGGCGCTCGAGCAGATCCAGCGACAGCTCAAGCCTCTCGGACTCCTCGGCGTCGATATTCATGCCGATGTCATGGGCACTGGCCAGCCGGGCGAGCTCAAGCAGGCGAGGGTAGAGCTGCGCATGAACCCTCGCGGCCTGTTGCCGGCTGTATCTTGGGTGGAGGGCCGAGAGCTTGATCGAGATGCCTGGCCCGGCGATCACCCCTCGCCCGACGGCGGCGGATCCGATGGCTTCGATGGCATCGCGGTAGGCGTCGAAGCAGCGTTGCGCGTCTGCCTCCGTCATCGCCGCCTCGCCAAGCATGTCGAAGGAGTAGCGAAAACCCAGACGCTCCCTCGTTCGTGCGTGGGCCAGCGCCTGCTCGATCGTCTGGCCTGTGACGAACTGCTCGCCCATGAGGCGCATGGCCAGGTCCAGCCCCTTGCGGATCAGGGGCTCGCCGCCCTGCAGCACTGCACGCATCAGTGCCGACTCGAGCCCCGCTTGCCCTTGCGCCAACATCAGCCTGCCGCTGAGCAGCAAGCCCCAGCTGGCTGCATTGACAAAGAGCGAATCACTTCGGCCGAGGTGCGACTGCCAGTCGGCTTGGGCGATCTTGTCGCGGATCAGGGCATCGCGGGTGGGCAGGTCAGGGATGCGAAGCAAAGCCTCGGCAAGGCACATCAGGGCCACGCCTTCCTGGGAACTCAGCGAGAACTCCTGCAGCAGTCCTTGCACGAGCCCGGAGCGGACGTTCAGCCCCTTCTGGCCTCGAAGGCCCTGCGCCAGGCGCACCGCCAGGGTCTGGACTGCCTGCCGACTGCCGGAGTCCGGAGGCGCCTGTGCCAAGAGGTCCTGCAGGCATTCGGGTTCTTCACGCCGCGTCCAGGCTCTGATGCGTTGGCGCGAGTCGCCGAGCCAGGCATTGACCATTGCGGGGGCTAACCGTTGGCGGGAACCCGTCGCGCACGCAGCCGGGGGCGTGGCTCGGGACTCTCGCCCTGCGGGGCCGCGTCCGCTTGCCGCTCGCCAGCCAGGGTCTTGGCCAGCGCCTCGGGCGGCGTGTCCTGCGCCGTGAAAGCCTGGCCCGCCGGCTCGTCGCCCTGGCGGATCGCGCGGCTGTAAGGCGCCAGTATCTTGACCAGGTGGCCGTAGACCTTGGGAGTCCCCGCCACGATCTCACGCTGGTAGAGGAAATCGGAGTCTCCGCTGAAGTTGCCCACCAGCCCGCCGGCCTCGGTGATCATCAGGGCGCCCGCCGCGGCATCCCACGGATTGAGCCCGATCTCAAAGAAGCCATCGTAGGAGCCGGCCGCCACATGGCAGAGGTCCAGCGCCGCCGCTCCCGGCCTGCGCACCCCGGCGCAGGATTGCATGACCTCTTCGAACATGCGGACATAGCGCTTGAAGTTGTCACCCTTGCGGAATGGAAATCCAGTGCCGATCAGCGATTCCTCGAGACGGGTTCGCCGGGACACGCGCAGGCGGCGATTGTTGAGAAAGGCGCCACGGCCCCGGGACGCGTGAAAGAGGTCGTTTCTGCTGGGGTCGTAGACAACCGCCTGCTGAAGAATGCCTCGATGGGCCAAGGCGATGCTGACCGCATAGAAGGGGAATCCGTGGATGAAATTCGTGGTGCCATCCAACGGGTCGATGATCCAGGTGTACTCGCTGTCGCGGCGGCCATGCTCTCGGCCGCTTTCCTCCGCCAGGATCCCGTGGTCCGGGAAAGCCTGCAGCAGCACCTCGATGATGGCCCGCTCGGCGGCCTGGTCGACTTCGGTCACAAAGTCATTCGCGCCCTTGGCCCCGATCTTCAAAACATCCAGATCCAGCGACGCGCGGTTGATGATGGACCCGGCCGTGCGTGCCGCCTTGATGGCGATGTTGAGCATCGGATGCAGAGTCTGTTGAGACATGGGGCAACCTTTGGTGGTCTGGGCGGATCTGCGAGGCGTGGCGGGAAGAAAGAGCGGGCTCGGTGGACAATCTCCAACGGCAGGCCCAATTGTATGCGTCTGGCCCCCGCCGCCCTGGTTTCACTCCTCCCGTCATGCCCCTGCACCCGCAACCCCGCTTCGTGCTCGTCAACACCAGTCACCCGGGCAATGTGGGTGCGGCGGCGCGATCGATCAAGGTTATGGGGTTTGGCGACCTGGTGCTTGTGGGCCCTAGGCATTCCGATGTGCTGAGCCATCCTCAGGCGGTGGCCATGGCCAGGACCCCGCGCGACTTCGGTCCTCCCGTGGCTGCGCCGCGGCCTCATCTTCAGGCACAGGCAACGCTCCCGGACGCCCCTCGCATCGCCTTCGTCTTCGGCAGCGAGCGCCATGGCCTGGGGAATGACGATGTCTACCGGGCCCACCACTGTCTGAGCATTCCCACGCACCAGGGCTACGGGTCATTGAACCTCGCGCAGGCCGTGCAGGTGATCGCTTACGAATATCGCCAGGCGCTCGGAGGGTTCGAGCCGCCACCGGCGCCCGATTGCCTGTGGGCTGATGCAGCCTCGGTGGAGGCCGCGCTTCAGCACTGGCAACAGGCGCTTGAGGATGTCGGCTACCTGGACCCGCGCGCGCCCAAGAAACTGATGCCGCGACTGCAGCGCCTGCTCAATCGGCTGCAGTTGGCGCCCGAGGAGGTGCACATCCTGCGGGGAATTGCCCGAGCGGTTCAGCAGGCTGCGCAAAGCAGGCCCGCCAGCCCGGGCGGGCCGCAGGCCCTGGAGCCCTCGACCCAGGGTCGGCCCAAGGTCCCCACGGGCACCGGGCGCCCTGCCGGCACTACACTCGAATGATGTTTGCCAGGCTTCATGAAGACATCGCCTGCATCCTCGAGCGGGACCCGGCGGCCCGCACGGCCTGGGAGGTGCTCACCTGCTACCCAGGTCTGCACGCGCTGGTCATGCACCGGTGGGCCCATGCCTGCTGGCGATCGGGATTCAAATGGTTGGGGCGATTCATCTCGCAGCTCGCGCGCCTCTTGACGGGGGTGGAGATCCACCCTGGAGCCACCATTGGTCGGCGAGTGTTCATCGACCACGGCATGGGGGTGGTCATTGGGGAGACCGCCGAGGTTGGGGACGATTGCACGATCTATCAGGGTGTGACCCTGGGGGGGACGCTCCTGGAGCGGGGCGCCAAGCGGCACCCAACCTTGGGTCGGGGTGTGATCGTGGGTGCCAATTCCCAGGTTCTCGGGAGTTTTACCGTGGGCGACGGGGCCCGCATCGGCAGCAGCGCGGTGGTGGTCAAGCCTGTTCCGGCAGGCGCCACCGCCGTGGGGAACCCGGCCCGCATCATCCTGGCGGAAGAGGACAGCGCCCGAGAGGCCGTTGCGGCACGAATGGGGTTCTCGGCCTATGGCATCACCCAGGGTGACGACCCCGTGTCTCAGGCCATGCGAAGCCTGATCGACAACGCGGCAGGGCATGAGCACCAGATTGCACTCCTTTGGGCCGCCATCGAAAGGTTGGCCGCGCAGAGCCGCCAGCTACCCCTGGAAACCTGTGTGCCTGAGGATGCGGCGACTCAGGAGCGCTTTGACGCCGAAGGCCTCAGACGCAAGGTCACCTGACTTCAGGCCCACGGCGCATGGCCGACTTTGGCCTGAATGCCCTGCAGACCGCCTCATCGGTCTCGATATAGGGGCCTCCGATCAGGTCGATGCAATACGGAACCGCCGCAAAGATTCCGTGGGCAGGCGGTTGGGCCGCAGGCAAGCCCTCCAGGGTCTCGGCAATGGACTTGGGCTGGCCCGGCAGATTGATGATCAGCGTTTGACCTCGGATCACGGC
>CAYYYC010000207.1:0-3938 GCA_964475695.1 uncultured Rubrivivax sp. | reverse complement strand
CGTGGACTGGATGCGCAAGGACCTTGCGCTGTGCCTGCAGGAGGCGCGACTCAACGGCGCACAGCTGCCGGTGGCCGCCTTGGTGGACCAGTTCTATGCCGAAGTGCAGTCCATGGGCGGACAGCGCTGGGACACCTCCAGCCTGATCAGGCGCCTGCGCTGACCGCCACTGCCGCTCGCTCAGCGGCTCTTTGTCTCGCCGGCCTTGGGGCGCGACTGTCCACCGCCGCGAAGTCGTGCGGCCTCTTCCTCGGCGATGGTCTCGAGCATTCGAACCACCTTTTTGACACCCGAGACGGAGGTCATCAGCTCGGTGGCGCGACGAGCCTCGCTTTCCGAAACGAGCCCCATGACATAGACCACGCCGGATTCCACCGTGATCTTGAAAGCGGTGGAAGGCAGATCGTCGGCATCGATGAGCTTGGCGCGGATCTTGCCGGCCAGCACCCCGTCGGAAGCGCGCGCGCTCAGCGATGAGGGAGCGCCCACGGTCAGCTCATTGAACACATCCTTGACATTTTCGACTTGCCCCGCTGCGCGACCCATGGCTTGCCGATCGGCCTCGGTGGGCACTTCGCCGCTCAGGAGAACGGCCCGGTTGTAGCTCGCCGCATTGACATGGGCGCGGTCGGAGAGCAGCTCACGGGCACGCTGGCCCACTTTGAGCTCGATCGTCTTGTCTTCGATTTGGATGCCCGGGGTTCGACGGTCAGCCACCACGAGCGCGGAGCCACCGGCCATCGCCCCGACAAGCACCGCTTCGCAGCCCTGAAGGGCCATCGCGCCGGCCAGAGACAGGGCCAGCAGGCCGAGCCGGGACCCGCCAAGGGCCGCTTGAGATGAACAAACTCTTGCTTTCATTCGGTTTCTCCCAGGAGTTGCAGGTCCAGCGCATCGGCCAGCGCCAGCCAGCCCAATCGATAGATCGCGCCGGCAAGAGCCAGGCGATCCACGCGGGCCTGAATATGGACATCGATATCGGTAAGCAGTTCCGCGCTCGGCGACCCCCCCGAATCGCGCAGGCAGGCGGTCCAAAGCACGACGGACATTTCCCGCTCGTGCGCCGCCTCGATCAGGGGAGCCAAAGCGTGCTGGGCGACGCCGGGCGCAGGCGGCGCCTCGAAGACCACGAGCAGATCACCGGGAAGGCCGAACGCCCGAACCTGCTGCGCCAGGGCAGCCAAGGGCTCGGCACCCCCACCGATCCCCGCGTCCTGCGCCAACACGGCAGCCACCGCAGGGTCTGCGCCGAGCGTCAGCGCCGGCAGGCCCGGCCGCCGCCGGTGCCCGCCGCCCATGGCCAGCGCCGCGGCATGCAGCGCGTCCGCATGGGCCAGCCCGGTCCCAACCATGAGCAGCTTGCCGCCGCCGGTCACGGCAGCGAGCACCAGATCGGCCGCCGCAGCGATGGGCCGCGACAGCGGCTCGGCCGACTGGACCAGCGCATCGGCGGTGTCGAAGAACTGCTGCTGAATCCGGGGCTCAAGCATGGTGGACCATGATATGCCACAGGCCTGCTGCCAAGGTGTCGGCCTGCGGCTAGGCCTCAAAGGCCCCGGGGCACCACTGGAGCCGCGCGCCGTCGATGGCCACCAGGTCGAACCGGCATGCGGGTGTCCCAGGCCAGGACAGCAGGAAGTGCTGGGCGGCCCTCACGATGCGCCGCTGCTTGAGCCAGGTCACGCTCGCCGCAGCGCCTCCCTGTCGGCCCCCGGAGCGCAACCGCACCTCGACGAACACGAGCGTGCCGGACTCGTCGCGCATGATCAGGTCGATTTCACCGCCCCGGCGGCCTGGCCCTGCGGCGAGCCGATAATTGCGGCGCAACAGCCTCAGACCCTGGGCCTGCAGGAACCCGCAGGCGCGGTCTTCAGCCTCCTGCCCTCTTTGCTGCGTGATTCCCACTGCCATGCTCAGCGCAGCGGCCCAGGCGGCCGGCGCGCAAACTTACCCCCTCGGTGCACTTTATGTGGTGGCCACGCCCATTGGCAATCTGGCCGACATCACCCTCAGGGCGGTGCACACCCTCGCCCTGGCGGACCTCGTGGCCTGCGAGGACACCCGAACGACGGGCCTGCTGCTGCAGTCCCTGGGACTGAGCAAGCCGATGCTGGCTGTGCACCAGCACAACGAGCATGAGGGAGCGCAACGGGTGGTCGAACGACTGGCCCAGGGCCAGAGGGTGGCCTATGTCAGTGATGCGGGCACGCCGGCGGTCAGCGACCCAGGCTCGGCACTCGTGCGGGCAGTGCGGCAGGCTGGGCTGCGCTGCATCCCGCTGCCTGGCGCCAGCAGCGCGCTGGCCGCCCTGAGCGTGGCCGGGGATGTTTCCGCCCGGGGCTTTCGGTTCCTGGGCTTCTTGCCGACCAAGGCGGCGGCACGGGCCGCAGCCCTGCGCGAGGAGCTGGCCTTGGGCTGCAGCCTCGTGCTGTTCGAGTCCCCTCACCGCATCGAGTCCCTGGGCCAGGAACTCGCAGTCGCATGCCCGCAGCGGCGCATCACGCTGGCGCGCGAGCTGACCAAGCAATTCGAGGAAGTGGCCGAACTGCGGGCCATCGAGGTTTCCCCCTGGCTGGCCGACCACGCCAATCGCCGGCGCGGCGAATTCGTGGTGGTGGTGCATGGCTTGACCCGCGGGGCTGAAGCGCCCGGCGCCGGGCACGAATCGGCCCCCGCGCCGGAGGCGCAGAGGGTGCTCGGGATCCTGCTTCAGGCGTTGCCCTTGAGCCAAGCCGCCGCCCTGGCCGCAGAAATCTCCGGCCACCCCCGCAAGGCGCTGTACCAATGGGCCCTGGATCAAAAGGCCGATGGCCGCGCGCCGCCGAGCGGCTCCTAGAATGGTCCGATGATCTCCAAAGAACCTTCGCTCGAGCGAATGGCCATCGCGCAGGGCCTGCTGCTCAAGCCCCATGGGCTGGGTGAGCGCGATCTGACGCAGGCGCTGGGCGCCATCGGCGCGCACCGCATCGATGATGCAGACCTGTACTTCCAGTTCACCCGCCATGAGGGGTGGAGCCTCGAGGAGGGCATCGTCAAGAGCGGGTCCTTCAGCATCGAGCAGGGCGTGGGCGTGAGGGCCGTGGCCGGCGAGAAGACGGCTTTTGCCTATTCGGACGACATCACGCGCGCCGCGCTGCTTGAGGCCGCGCACACCGTGCGCACCATTGCCGCGGCCGGTCAAAGCCGCAGGGTCAGGGTCGGCCTGGCGCGGCCGGCCCTCGCGCCAAGCCGCCTGCTCTACGGCACCGACGACCCGATCGGCACCTTGGACAGCGCGGCGAAGGTGGCGCTTCTGGAGCGCGTGGAGAAGATGGCGCGCGCCAAGGACCGGCGCATCGTGCAGGTGATGGCCGGCGTGGGCGCCGAATACGACGTGGTGCTGGCGCGCGCCGACGGCACCCGTGCGTCCGATGTTCGACCACTGGTTCGATTGAGCGTGACCGTGATCGCTGAACACAAGGGCCGCCGCGAGACCGGCTCGGGCGGCGGCGGCGGGCGGCATTCGCTGGCCTACTTCACCGAAGAGCGGATCGCGGAGTATGTCGAGCAGGCCTGCCAGGCGGCGCTGGCCAACCTCGAAAGCCGGCCGGCGCCGGCCGGAGAAATGACGGTGGTGCTTGGCCCGGGCTGGCCCGGAATCCTGCTGCACGAAGCGATCGGGCACGGCCTGGAGGGCGATTTCAACCGCAAGGGGTCGAGTGCCTTCAGTGGCGGGTGGCGGCCCCGGGAGTGACCGTCCTTGACGACGGGACATTGCCCGAGAGGCGCGGCTCTCTGAATGTCGACGACGAGGGCCAAGCCACTCAGCGCACCGTCCTGATCGAAGATGGCATCCTGCGCGGATACATCCAGGACTCGATGAATGCCCGTCTCATGAAGGCCCGCCCCACGGGCAACGGGCGCAGGCAGAGCTATGCGCACATCCCCATGCCGCGCAT
>CAYYYC010000206.1:0-3944 GCA_964475695.1 uncultured Rubrivivax sp. | reverse complement strand
CAGGGCGCAGAGGCGTGGGGCCCCGCCGGGTCAGCGGTGGGTGAAGATATCGCCCGGGTGGGGCCTGCGACCGCCTCCGGAGCCACCCAGCGACTGGCCCGCTCGGGGCGGTGGTCATCCACACAAACCAGACCCTGCACGGCCTGATCACCCAGACGAGCCTGCAGGCGGTCCAGCAGGCGGGTCAAAGACTGCCGCACCTCGGCCGGGTCGGTGCTGGAGTGCAGACTCGCTGAGGTGAGCGCCAGGGGCTGCTGCTGTTCCTGCGTCTGGCGCACCTGACTGGCCCTGAGCACCAGCCGCAGAGCCACCACGGGCGCGGACAGCGCATGGCGGCCGAGCCGCTCGGACCAAAGCCTGTGCAGGACGCCGGCCTCATTTTCGGGCGCGGACAGGCGCAGGACATGCACGGTGTCGGGCAAGGCTTCGTGGCGCCGAGCCTCATGCAGCAGGTGCAGGGCCAGCACCTGCGCCAGCCGCCCATGGCTGGCCAGCCAGCCCTGCAGGGCCTGCAGCAGATGCGTCAGGGCCGGGGTCAGGCAGGACATGTCGGTGCTGCGCTGCGGCAACTCCAGCCGCTCATCAAACACCGCGGGGGGCGTCCAGAACACGCGCGGGTCCGGCTCGTCGCCATAGGCTCGGTCGAGCCGCTCGATCAGGGTTTTCGGAAGCCTTCGGCGCAGGCCCGCCCGGGGCAGGCCGCGCAATTCACCCAGGCAGGACACGCCCATGCCGGCGAGCAGTTGGCCTGCGGGCTGGGCCACCCCCCAGGCCTGCAAGACCGGGGGCAGGGGCAGGGCGTCCAGCAAAGGGCGCACGGCTTGCGGTTGGCGACTTTGGGCCACGCCCAGAGCCGGTCCGGCGGGCCGACCCAGGCGCTGCGCCTGCTGCCGCCAGGGTCCGCGCACCCGGGCCAGCAGCCAGGCGGCTTCCGCAAAAGGGGCCGCAGCCATGTGAGCATTCACTTTATATGTGTCAATCGTCTTGGCAAGCTCCTGCCATATCTGCAGGGGCCCACCAAACAGGCGCTGGCTGGCCTGCAACTCGATCAGAAAGCCTTCGGGCTTCAGGCACAGGTGGGGGCTCAGGCGCATGACGGCCAAGGCGATGGCGCGCAGGCCCTGCGCTTCGAGCTCGGGCCGCCGGGACCGCCAGACCAGGCCGGGCATGCGGGCCTGGGCTGCAGCCAGGCTCATTCCCGGATGCACCCCCGACTGCTCGGCCAGCCGCCCCCGGCACACCACGGCGCCGCCTTCCTCCACCGCATCAGGCGGGGGGGTGCCCAACGCCTCAAGCGGCCACTGGGGCAGGTACAGGGCGATCCACCACATGGGCAAAGCTCGGGGGCTGGCCTGCGAGCCACGGCACGGGCTGCAACGATGGGCCAGAACAAGGCGGCAGCAGAGGCAAAGGGTTGGCGCAAGGCAGGTCCAGGGCCCGCTCGTGGCGCGGACCCTGGCGCTTGAGGATCCGCACACGCAGCGCCTGCTCGGGTGCCGCCTGCAGATGCAGGCGCAACGGGGCGGGCGATGGGTCCTGACGACAGGCCAGGGGCCTGGAGACGAACAAGGGGATGCCCCGCGCCTGGGCGGCCCACTGCAGGCGGCGCAGGTGCTGGGACTGCGCGTGGCGAGTCAGCCACCAGATGGCATTCACGCCCGCGCTGTGCAGCATCTGTTCCACAGCCCAGGCCGCGTCGGCCTCAGTGGCCGGGCGAAGGCACAGCAGGCGCTGGGGCGACAAGCCCAGGCGAGCCAATCCCGGCGCATGCGCCCGCCAAGGGTTGTGCCTGAGCACCACCCAGGCCAGCCGGGCGGCGGGTTCGGCGCGGCAGACATCGGCCCAATGCGGCGCCAACAGGCTGCCCTCATGGAGTCCGGGTTGCGTGCTCAGCAACTCCACCAGCCCACCGGCCGGCCAACCGCCACCGGGCAACTGCGCGTCAAGCGCCGGGTGGCCGCTGGAGCAGGCGCAGGCAGGGGCCGACCAGGCGTCGGCCCGCCAGACTCCGGCAGGCCAGAAGAGGTGTGCGGGGGAAGAGGGCATGGGGGGACAAAAGAAGCTGTATATTTATACAGTCTTTTCGCCGAGCACAGGCTCAAATCCTGCGCCAGCGCCACAAAGTGGCCTTTTTTCTGCAGGCTCAGGGCGCGACGGGGCGCGAAGGTGGCTGAGGTGCGCCTTCCTGGGGATGGTCCTTCAGTCGCTCAAGATCAAAGCCCAGATCCAGCAAGCGGGTTCTGACCGTCTGGCGGTCCTCGGGGCTGAGCCCCGGTGTGCGAGCCAACACCCAAAGGTACTGGCGGCGACCCTCGCTGACGATGGCATAGCGGCCATGCTGAGGCCGATCCACCACCCAGTAGGCCCCCCAGCCCACCCCCGTCCAACGCAGCCACCGGGGCAAGAAGCTCACCTCCAGGCGCGCCGGCCGCAACTGGCCCTCCTCGATGCCGGACACCCCGGCCACCGGCCGGGCCATGCCTCGCACCTCATCGAAGGCCCCCGAGGCGGTGCGGCAGCGATTGAGCACTTCCACCGTCCCATTGCCCAGGTCGCGGTAAGTGGCCGAGGTGTCAGAGACACACTGTCGCTGAAAGAAATTGGGGTAGTAGGCGACCTGGTACCAACGCCCCATGTAGGGCGCCACGGCCAGAGCCGGCAAAGGCTGCAGCGGCGGTGCCTCAGGCACCGGTTGGGCGGCCAAGGCAGGGGCCGCAAACATCCCGGACCACAGCAGCAGGGCACTCAGGCGAAGGGAAGGGTTCATTTTGGGCTCCTTTGTCTGCGGGCCATCGCCTCAGTCGGGGATGGCGCGATGGGCGCCTGTCGGATCCCGGCGCGGCCGCATCCACACCAGGCAACGCTGGGCGTCCAAACCCGGGACCTGCAGAGGTTCCACGTGGAACGCGTCGATCCATTCCGGCAATTCAGCCAGCTCGGCGTTGGGCGTGGTTCCCTTGAGGGCCATCCAAACGCCGTCCGCCGCCAGATGGGATGCGCTCAGAGCCACGATATCCGGCAGGCTCGCAAACGCCCTGCACGTGATCACATCCACCACAGGAAAGACAGCCGCCTCCACCCGGCCGTGGAGGGCACTGAGATGCCTCAAGCCCAGCTGCGCCGCCACTTGGCGGATGAACCCCGCCTTCTTGGCCACCGAGTCGATGCAGACAACCTCCAGGCCCGGTGGCTCCCTGCACTGGGCAGCCAGAAGCTGGGGCAGGGCGATGGCGAACACCACGCCGGGCAGGCCCGCGCCGGATCCGACATCCAGCAGCCGAATCGGCCGGCCGGCCTGGGCGGCCCGAACGCACGGCCGCGCCCCGGCGCCGCCGTCGGCGCACAGGTGGCGCAGCAGCGGGCCCACGGCAGCCAGGCTGTCCAGCAGGTGGTGGGTGAACATTTCAGCGGGTTCACGCAGCGCCGTGAGGTTGTAGACACGGCCCCATTGCGCCAACAGGCTCAAGTGCCCCAGAAGTTGCTCGCGGGCAGGCTCATCGAGCGGCAGCCCCAGCGCCTGCAGCGCCGAGGGTAAGCGCGCCCGGGCGTCGAAGCCGCTCAAGCCGCGCCTTGGCCACCCGCCGCCGGCTCGCCGGCGGCGGCCCGGGGAGACGCGCCCCCATCGCCGGACCTGGGCTCCGGGCCGCCCGCGGCCCCGTCAAAGCCCTTGAACCGGCCCTTCTTGAGGTGCACCAGCAACAGGGAGATTGCCGCCGGGGTGACGCCCGAGAGGCGCGAAGCCTGGCCCAGGGTCTCCGGGCGATGGCGGCTGAGCTTCTGGCGCACTTCGAAGCTCAGGGCCCGGACCTCGCCATAGTCCAGGGTCTCCGGCAGCCGGAGGTGCTCATGATGGGCCGCGCGCGCCACCTCCTCCTGCTGCTTGTCGATGTAGCCGGCGTACTTGGTCGCAATCTCCAACTGCTCCGCCACGGCTGCAGCCAACT
>CAYYYC010000205.1:0-3947 GCA_964475695.1 uncultured Rubrivivax sp. | reverse complement strand
CGGTCCTGCGGGCGACCTCTATATTGAGATTCGCATCAAGGCGCACGACGGCTTCGAGCGCGATGGCGATGATCTGCACTGCACTGTCCCCGTGTCCATGACCAGCGTGGCTCTCGGAGCGACCATCGCAGTGCCCACGCTCACGGGGAAAGCCGAGATTGAACTGCCCGAGGGTACCCAGCACGGCAAGACCTTCAGGCTTCGCGGCAAGGGAATCAAGGGGGTGAGATCCTCTTACCCGGGAGACCTGTATTGCCACGTGAGTGTGGAAACGCCCGTCAAGCTGACGGACACACAGCGCAAGCTGCTGCGCGAACTCGATGAGTCGCTGCGCACCTCAGGCGACAGGCACTCACCCAACGCCAAGAGTTGGACCGACCGGGTCAAAGACCTGTTCAAGTGACCCAGCTGGCGGCGACGATCGCTGCGCGGTGGCCGGGCGGCGACCGCTCAGTAATCCGAGCCTGAGCTTCCCGGGGCCAGGTTTTCGAACTTGGTGTGTGATTTGACGAAAGCAAGCTTGACCGTGCCCACGGGGCCGTTGCGCTGCTTGGCAATGATCACCTCAGCCACCCCCGGCTCCTTGCTGGCTTCCTTGGTGTAGTAGTCGTCCCGGTAGATGAACATGATCACGTCTGCATCCTGCTCGATGGCGCCGGATTCGCGGAGGTCGCTCATCATGGGCCGCTTGTCGTTCCGTCCTTCGACGCTGCGGTTGAGCTGGGAAAGGGCCAGCACCGGACACTGAAGTTCCTTGGCCAGGGCTTTGAGCCCTCGGGAAATTTCTCCAAGCTCCGTGGCGCGGTTCTCCTCGCTTCCACCAGACCCGCTCATGAGCTGGAGATAGTCCACGACAATCAATCCCAGCTTGCCGAGCTCGCGCGACTTGCGGCGCGCCCGCGCCCGCAATTCGGCCGTGTTGAGCGCGGGCGACTCGTCGATGAAAATCGGCGCCTTGCTGAGTTTGTCGGCGGACTCGGTCAGCCGGGCCCATTCGTCATCCGTCAAGGCGCCGGTGCGCAAATGCTGTTGGTCGATGCGGCCGATCGAGCCCACCATCCGCACAGCCAGCTGAGGAGCGCCCATCTCCATCGAAAACACGACCACCGGCAGGCCGATCTGCACGGCCGCATGCTCGGCCATGTTGATGGCCAGGGCAGTCTTGCCCATGCTCGGGCGAGCCGCCAGAACAATCAAGTCGCCAGGCTGCAGCCCGGCTGTCATTCGGTCCAGGTCAAAAAAGCCGGTGCCGACCCCAGTGACTTCCTCGGCGCCCTTGTCCGCCAGGTCGGTCACCCGGCTGATCAGCTCACCCAAGAGGGTCTTCATTGCGTGAAAGCCCTGCCGCCCACGCGCGCCTTCCTCGCCGATCTTGAGGATTCGGCTCTCGGAGTCGTCGAGGATCGAGGCCACGGTTCGTCCCTGGGGCGTGAATGCCTGGGAGGCAATCGCATCACTGGCCTCGATGAGCTTGCGCAAGACGGCCCGCTCGCGCACGATCTCAGCATAGCGGCGCAGATTCGCTGCACTGGGCACGCATTGCGCCAGAGCGTTGAGGTAGGCCACGCCGCCGCACTCCTGCGCCTTGCCGATGCTCTGAAGTCGCTCGTGGACAGTGACCACGTCGGCGGGCTTGGTGGCCTGAATCAGCTCGCTGATCCCGTCGAAGATCAGGCGATGCTCGTAGCGATAGAAGTCCGAAGCCGTGACCAGATCGGCCGCGCCATCCCATGCGCTGTTGTCGAGCAACAGACTCCCCAGAAGGCTCTGCTCTGCCTCGTGGGAGTGCGGGGGAACCCGCAGGCGGGCGACCTCAGGGTCCATCGCAGGGCCCGGACCCGGTCCCGGAAAGGTGATCAGCGGCTCAGAGGTCGCAGGCATTCGGAAATCATAGTGCCAAGCGACTCGGGGCCCTGTGGGCAACTCTGGGGAAAACCGTGGGGACAGCGGTGGACAAGCAGCCTGGCGCCGGACCTTGCCCGCCGTCAGTCATGTCAGTCGGTTTCGCCAACCACCACCACAACGATGTCAACCACGACATCGGTGTGAGCCGCCACTGCCACCGTGAATTCGCCTACAGCCTTGAGCGGACCGTTGGGCATGCGAACCTGGGCCTTGGCAATGTCAAAGCCGGAGCGCTTGAGCGCTTCGGAGACATCGTGGTTGGTGACCGACCCGAACAGCCGACCATCCACGCCGGCCTTCTGGCTGATGCTCAGGCGCAGGCCATTGAGCTTTTGCCCGACAGCTTGCGCCGCGGCCAGCTTCTCTGCGGCGAGCCGCTCCAGCTCTGCCCTCTTGGCGGCAAACTCGGCGATCGCCGAATCCGTGGCGCGGCGCGCAAGCTTGGTGGGAATGAGGAAATTTCTGGCGTAGCCGTCCTTGACTCGAACGATATCGCCGAGATTGCCGAGGTTGGCCACCTTTTCAAGCAGGATAACTTGCATGGCGGGCTCCTATCAAACCTTGTGCTGATCGCTGTAGGGCAACAGCGCCAGAAAGCGCGCGCGCTTGATGGCCGTCGTCAGTTGCCGCTGGAAAAACGCGCGTGTGCCGGTCAGGCGAGCGGGCGTGATCTTGCCGTTCTCGCCCACGAAGTCGCGAAGCGTGTCCACATCCTTGTAGTCGATCGACTCGACGCCGGTGACGGTGAAGCGGCAGAAGCGCTTGCGCCGAAACAGCAGCGACTGCTGGTTGCGCTTGGGTTTGCGATCCTTGGAAAACTTGCCGCGGGGAGGTGCCATGTTCGTGCTCTCTTTCGCTCAAAGGGTTGTGTTCAAGTCATTTCGACTGGGACTGGGGTTCTTGGGCGCTCTCGAGGCGCCGGATTCGCGTGATGTGGAAGACGGTCGACCTGCCGGCTCGGGCGGGGGCCAGGAAGCCATCGAAAACCGCCGGCTCGTCCATGCCCAACTGCTGCACTTCGCCGGCTCTCGTGCCGATGGCCACCGCCCTGCACTGCATCTTCACGCTTCGGGGAACAGACTCCTCGTGCACCAGGGATTGGTGATCGATCACCAGATCCAAGGCAGGCATTCCCGCAGGCGTGTAGCGCAGCGCCGATCGCTCCTTGGCCACCCCCGAGAGAACCACCCGATTGACGCCGGGTGATTGTTCAGCGGGATCCACGGAGCCTGGCGGGCTGCCCGACGTCAGGCCGATGCCTCCTGGGTGGACTTTCGGGACTCCTCGCGCTCCACGGACTTCATCATGACCGAGGGGCTGGTCTCAGCCTTGTCCTTGGCCACGGTGAGGTGCCGAAGCACCGCATCGTTGAATCGGAATCCAGTCTCAAGCTCCCCAAGGGCTTCCTTGGAGCACTCGATGTTCAGGCACAGGTAGTGGGCCTTGGCCAGCTTCTGGATCTGGTAGGCCAGCTGGCGCCGCCCCCAATCCTCGACCCGGTGCACCTTGCCGCCGGCGGTGGTGACCAACCCTTTGTAGCGCTCCAGCATGGCCGGAACCTGCTCGCTCTGGTCCGGGTGGATCAGCAGAACGATTTCGTAATGACGCATGAGTGCTCCTTGTGGTTTCCGTTCATCGGAAGCCGCCGGACTCGTCAGGACCGTGCGGCAAGGCGGGAAAACCAAGGAGTATAGCGCAACCAGCCGAGCGGCCTTGCGGGCCCGGGCACCCTCATCGCAGCGTCGCCAGCCGCTGCCAGGTCTGGACAACCGTGTCGGGGTTCAGGGAGATTGAGGCAATCCCCTCGCGCGCCAGCCAATCCGCGAAATCGGGGTGGTCCGAGGGCCCCTGTCCGCAGATGCCGACATACTTCCCCGTGGCGCGGCAAGCGGCAATCGCCCTGGCAATCATCGCCTTGACCGCCGGATCACGCTCGTCGAAGTCCTCGGCAAGAAGCTCGAGTCCCGAGTCGCGGTCAAGGCCCAAGGTGAGCTGGGTCAAGTCGTTGGAACCGATGGACATGCCATCGAAGTGCTCCAGGA
>CAYYYC010000204.1:0-3981 GCA_964475695.1 uncultured Rubrivivax sp. | reverse complement strand
CTACACCGGCCGTGTGCAACTTTGGAGCGACGGCTTCTACGCCACCCCGGGGCTGCATTGGGACCGGCAAACCATGACCGGAAAGCCATTCCACTACTACGCCTATGGCGCCTCCGTCAGCGAAGTGCTGCTGGACACCCTCACGGGCGAGTCAAAGGTTGTTTCAGCCGACATCCTGCACGATGTGGGCCAGTCCCTGAACCCGGCACTGGACATCGGCCAGATCGAGGGGGGCTATGTCCAGGGCATGGGATGGATGACGATGGAGGAGTTGTGGTGGCACCCGCGGACTCTGGCCCTCCAAACCCACGCGCCGAGCACCTACAAGATCCCTTGCGCCAATGATGTCCCGCCGATGCGCGTGCGGCTCTTCGGCCGGCCCAACGAAGCGGAGACGATCCACCGCAGCAAGGCCGTCGGTGAGCCGCCGCTTCTGTTGAGCTTTTCGGTTCTCATGGCCATCCGGGATGCCCTGTGCGCCGCTGCGACCGAGGCCGGGCCCGCACGACTGTCGGCGATGTCACTGCCCGTCCCCGCGACCCCGCAGGCAGTGATCGAAGCCTTGCGCCGCTTGCGGGAGGGCTCGCCGTGAACAGCCGCCAGTTGCGCCTGGCAGCGCAGCGCTGGCTGCACAAGGGCGTCGCCGGCGTGGTCATCGAAATCTCTCAGGCCCAGGGTTCTGTCCCGCGGTCTGCCGGGACTCGGATGTTGGTGTCTGCCAGCGACACGGTCGGCACCATCGGCGGCGGGCACCTGGAGTGGCAGGCTGTGGGCAATGCGCGCCGCAGCCTCCTGCAGGGGTCTCCCGTGCCTGAGCCCCAGCGAGTTTCTTTGGGTCCGTCCCTGGGTCAGTGCTGCGGTGGCGTGGTCGAGCTTCGGTTCGACCCGCTGACAGCCCAGAGCCTGGGCCGCTGGACCGAGCCCAGGGACCGCTTCCATCTGCATCTCTACGGTGCAGGGCATGTGGGCTGGTCGCTTGCGCGAGTGCTCTGCGAGGTGGACTGCACGGTGGATTGGATCGATGTGCGGCCCGACGCCTTCCCCAACCCCAGGCAGACCCCTTGGGCAGACGCCCCCGGCCTGCGCATGGTTTGCTCCGACAGCCCTGTGGCCGACGCGCAGTCGGCCCTTCCCGGCGCCCATCACATGGTGATGACCCACAGCCATGCCCTGGACTACGACATCGTGCTCGCCCTGCTCAGCCGCCCGGACACCGGTCTGGTTGGGCTGATCGGCTCGCGGACCAAGCGCATGCGCTTTGAGCATCGCCTTCTGGCCAGAGGGCTGAGCCCGGAGCGCGTGGCGCAGTTGATCTGCCCCATTGGCATTCAGGGACTCGAGGGCAAGGAACCGAGCGTGGTGGCGATTGCCGTGGCCGCACAGCTGTTGGCCCTGTCCCCCCCCGCGGCAATGTCAGAATGTGGCTTTCAACCAACAGGCTCTGGCTTATCTTCGTCGCCAGGGGCACGGGCCGCCCCTTTGGGGGGCGGTCGTTTTTAGAATCGCTCAAAGTTCCTTAACCCTTTTCCTAGGAATCGTTCATGAGCAAGAAGCTTTTCATCGCCGCAGCGGCCGCGCTGGCTTGTGCATCAGTCCAGGCCCAGAGCGTGTCGGTCTACGGTCTGTTGGACATGTCCATCGTCGACGGCAAGTCGCCGGGCAGCAATGTTTCCATCACTGGCGTGGCCAGCGGAAACATGACCACGAGCTTCTGGGGCATGAAGGCCACCGAAAAACTCTCTGGCGGCCTGAGCGCCGAAGCCACTCTTGAGGGCTTCGTCCGCCTGACCAACGGCGCCCTGGGGCGCTTCGATGGGGATCCGCTCTTTTCGCGAAATGCCAACATCGCCGTCAAGGGTGGATTTGGAACCCTGGCCTTGGGGCGAATCACGAACGGTCTGTTCGTCAACAACCTGATCTTCAACGCCCTCAGTGACTCGTTCGGCTTTTCGCCCTCGATCCGCCTGCTGCATCTGAGCGCGGGTCAGGCCAGCGGCGACACAGGCTGGAACGAATCGATCAAGTGGACCTCCCCCAGTTTCTCCGGCGCCTCGGTGAGCGTCCACCACGCCCTGCAGGGGAACCGGTTCGGCGGAAACACCAACGTCTCGGCCCTGTACTTCGGCGGCCCGATCAGCCTCGGCGGCTCGTGGCAGGAAGTTCGGCGTCGCGACGGTGCGCCCGGCTCCGCAGGTGCGAGCGACTCCAACGCCTGGCAACTCGGTGCGGCCTACGATGCCAAGACGGTCAAGGTCTTCGCTCAGGCCGGCAAGGTCGAAAACAAGACCTTCAACGTGAACTACAGCCACATGGGCGTTGGCGCCTCGGTCCCTCTGAGCGCCGACGGCAAGGTGCTGATGCAGTACTCGTCGATGGATCCCAACAACGCCAAGGCCAGCAAGACCTCCTCCCTGGCTTACGACCACTTCATCAGCAAGCGCACCGACCTCTACCTCGTGTACATGGACGAGCGCACCCCGCTGGGCAGTGGCGCCACTTTTGGCCTCGGCATGCGTCACCGCTTCTGAGTCTCCAGCGGCGAAAGCCTCTGAAAGCGAAACGCCCCGCAGTGCGGGGCGTTTTCTTTTCCTGGTAGGCGCAATTGGATTCGAACCAACGACCCCCACCATGTCAAGGTGGTGCTCTAACCAACTGAGCTATGCGCCTGAAACCGCTCCAGTTTAGCTCATCTTCTGCGGGCTGAACGAACGCCAGGGACCTGCAGGAGACTGTGGACCACCGGTGAAAGCTGCTGCGCCGAGGCCGCTTCCACCGTGAAGACCATGCGCGCACTTACGCCATAGCGATCGCGAAGGTTTTGCGTCTTCACCGCAGTGACATTGATCTTCTCGCGCGCGAAGACTTCGCTGATGTCACGCAACAGTCCTGCCCGGTCCCCGGCCTCAAGCTGCAGATCCAAGGGGTAGCGCGCATCGACTCCCGAGGCACCCCACTCCACGGCGATTCGCCTTTCGGGCTGGCGTTGCAGCATGGCAGCCAGGCTTGTGCACTCGGCACGGTGGACGGCCACGCCACGGCCCTTCGTGACGAACCCAGTGATGCGATCCGGCGGTGCCGGGCGGCAGCATCGAGCCAAGCCCGTCATCAGCGAGTCCACACCCACCACCAAGACACCTGAACCCGCGGCTGGCGCCTTGGGACGCTTGAGCAGCAGGCCCTCGTCCGAAATCCTGGCAGGCGCTGCCGCTGGGCGCAGCAGCTGCTCGATGTTGCGCAGCGAATACTCGTCCTTGCCCACCACCTCGAAGAGGTCCTGAGCTGCCTTGAACCCAAGCTGCGCGGCAAGCTCGTCGAGCTTGAGCGCCGTTCGACCCTCGCGCTGCAGCAGGCGCTCCACAGCCTCGCGCCCCCTGGCCGTGGTCTGCGCCAACTCTTGAGCGTTGAACCATGCGCGAACCTTGGCGCGAGACCGAGGACTGCCCAGGTAGCCCAGACCTGCATTGAGCCAGTCCAGTGAGGGCCCACCGTCCTTGGCAGCCACGATCTCCACGGTCTGCCCGGTTTGCAGCGGTGTGTTCAGAGGCACCAGGGCGCCATCCACACGGACACCGCGGCAGCGATGGCCAAGGTCCGTGTGGAGCGCGTAAGCAAAATCCACCGCGGTGCCACCCGATGGCAGGTCCACAACGGCGGCCTGCGGTGTGAACACATAGACCCGATCTTCAAAGCCCGGTGCCGCCTGATCCACCGCGTCCCGCTCCCAGGCCATGAGTTGCTGAAGCACGGCCTTGCGGGCCTGGGAAACCTGCAGCTCGAAGCCTGCGGCAGCCAACCCCGCGGGCTGCGCTCTGAGGGCAGACTCCTTGTAGGCCCAATGCGCGGCCACGCCAAACTCCGCATGCTCATGCATGGGCATTGTCCTGATCTGAATCTCCACCGCCCGGCCGGAGTCATCCCGCACAACGCTGTGCAGGCTCTGGTACCCGTTGGGCTTGGGCTTGGCGATGTAGTCGTCGAACT
>CAYYYC010000203.1:3462-4006 GCA_964475695.1 uncultured Rubrivivax sp. | reverse complement strand
GGCCATGCCGAATTCACGCACCCCATAGTTGATGTGCCGCCCCAGGACCGGCCTTGCCGCGGCGCCTTCGCCGACCACCGCAGCCTGGACTGCTCCCGTGGCCGGGTCCATCCGAAGCGGCGGCGTGGACCGGGTTTGTGTCAGGTTGGAGCCGGTCAGGTCTGCGCTGCCGCCCAAAAGCTCGGGCAACCGCGCGGTGAAATGCTCGAGCGCCAGCTGGCTGGCCTTGCGTCTGGCCACGGTTTCGGCGCGCTCATGCATGTTGCCCACAAGTTGCTCGGCGATTTCGGCGAACTCCCGCGGCAGATCCCCGACCATGCGGCGGGCGAACTCGGAAGCCAGCGCGGGATGAGCCTGGGCGTAGGCGGCGAATCGCTCGTTCCACATCGCCTCGGCCTCCGCGCCGCAGAGGTCGGCGTTCCAGGCCGCGTAGGCCTCAGGCGGAATCACGAAAGGCTCATGGGGCCACCCCAGCGCCTTGCGGGTGAGCGCGATCTCTTCGGTCCCCAGCGGCTCGCCATGCGCCTTGGCTGTGCCCGCGCGG
>CAYYYC010000203.1:0-3452 GCA_964475695.1 uncultured Rubrivivax sp. | reverse complement strand
AGACGATCAGGCTGGGTCCGCCCGAGCCGCTGTGCTTGGCCGAGGCAATCGCGCGATCCAAGGCATCGGCATCGTGGCCGTCCACTGGCCCGATCACATTCCAGCCGTAGGCCTCGAAGCGTTTGGCGGTGTCGTGGATGAACCAGGGGCTCACCGGCCCGTCGATCGAGATCCCGTTGTCGTCGTAAAGCGCGATCAGCTTCCCGAGCTTCCAGGCGCCGGCCAGGGCACAGGCTTCATGGCTGATCCCTTCCATCAGGCAGCCGTCGCCGAGAAACACATAGGTGTGATGGTCGACGATGGCATGCCCGGGCTTGTTGAATTCCGCAGCCATAAGCTTTTCGGCCAGGGCCATGCCCACGGCATTGGTGATGCCTTGCCCCAGCGGCCCGGTGGTGGTCTCCACGCCCGGGGTGATGCCCACCTCCGGGTGCCCGGGAGTCTTGCTGTGGAGTTGGCGAAAGTCGCGCAACTCGCCGATGGGGAGCTCGTAGCCTGTGAGGTGCAGCAGCGCATAGATGAGCATTGACCCGTGTCCGTTGGACAGCACGAATCGGTCACGATTGGCCCATTGCGGGTTCTTGGGGTTGTGACGCAGGTGCCGGCCCCAGAGCGCCACAGCCATTTCGGCCATTCCCATGGGCGCGCCGGGGTGTCCTGAATTGGCTTGCTGAACTGCATCCATGGCCAGCGCGCGGATCGCATCAGCCATGAGGCTGGCGCTGGCTGTTTTGGCTTGGGCTTGGGAAAGGCTGGGGGCTGTGGACATGGTTGGCAGACGGAGGCGCTCGGCGGCGGAAGGTGGCGGTTGCGGGCTGGCCCGGGGCAGCTGGCGCGGCGCCCTGAGGCGGGTGGACCAAGTAGGTGCCGCGCGCGCCTTGCAGACCGCAGGTGCCGGCTTCGGCGCTCGGAGATTCTACGGGCTGGGTCTGGTCCGAGGAGCGACCCGCAGCGACTCGCGCGCAGGGGGCGCGCCCTTAGACTCATGGCATGACGACAATCGATGCTCGCTCGCCCGGGTCGGTACCCGCACCGCCGCCGAGCGCCATCATCTTGGCTGCCGGTCGAGGCCAGCGCATGCGTCCCCTGACAGACACCACGCCCAAGCCGTTGCTGCCGGTCTTCGGCCGGCCGCTGATCGAGTGGCACCTGCAGGCTCTGGCCCGCGCCGGTGTCGCGCAGGTGGTCATCAACACGGCCTGGCTGGAGGAGCAGTTCCCTGCGGCCTTGGGCGATGGGAGCCGCTGGGGCTTGCGCATCCGCTACTCCCACGAGGGGCGCGACCATGGTGGCGCCCTGGAAACCGCCGGCGGCATCGCTGCGGCCCTCGAATGGCTCGCGCCGCAAGGCCATGAGCCCTTCTGGGTGGTTTCGGGCGACATCCACATCCCTGGCTTTGGATTCGAGCCCCGCGATGTCGAGGTTCTTGCGGATTCGTCCCTCCAGGCGTTGCTGTGGATGGTGCCCAACCCTGACTACCACCCGAAGGGCGACTTCCTGCTCGATCCTCGAGGCAGTCTGCATCCACCCTCGGCCGCGGCCCCCGAGGGCCGGGTCTTGACCTACGCCAATGTGGCCCTGATGAGGCCGGCGTTGGTGGCTGGTGTTCTGCCCGGGACACGGGCTGCGCTGGGACCCAATCTCCTGTTGGCTGCCCAGCAAGGCCGGCTGGGCGGGCGGCTGTGGACCGGGCCCTGGGCCAATGTGGGCACCGCCCAGGAACTGCAGCGGCTTCAGGGCGCCGCGCCGTCCTGAGGCCGGGCCGGATCGGCTCAGCCCCCGGGGCTGCCTCCCAAGGCGCGCTCGGCCACCCCGATGTACAGGGGAATTCCGAGAAGGATGTTGAAGGGGAATGTCACACGCAACGACAGGCCGAAATAAAGGGCCGGCTGCGCCTCGGGCATCGCGTGGCGAAGCACCGCAGGCACTGCAATGTAGGACGCGCTGGCGGCCAGCACCATCAAAAGTGTCGCGTTGCCCATGGCCATTCCTGTGGCCCACGCCAGTCCCAGGGCCAGGCCTGCATGAGCCAAGGGCGCCAGCACGCCCCAGGCCAGCAGCAGCCGCGGCATCTCCTTGAGGTGGTGCAGATGGCGCGCGGTCAGAAGGCCCATGTCGAGCAGGAAGAAGGCCAGCATGCCTTTGAAGAGATCGCCCGAGAAGGGTTTCATGGCTGCCGCACCCGCCTCACCCGTGGCCAATCCCACAAGCATGGCACCCAGCAGCAGCAGTTGGGCCCCGTCCGTGAAGGACTCATGCAGCACCTTGCCGATGGGCAACGGCGGCAGGGGGCCCGCGCCGGCACCGGCCAACACCGGGGGGCCTGCTGTCGCGCTGGCCGCTTGTCTTCGCCGCAGCATGTTGGCCAGCAGCACCGCCATGATGATGGCCGGCGACTCCATCAGCGCCATGGCTGCAGCCATGTGTCCGCCATGCTCGATTCCCCGACCATCAAGCGCCTGCACCGCCGTGATGAAGGTCACGGCGCTGACCGACCCATAGGTGGCCGCCACGGCCGCCGCGTCAAAGCCCGAAAGCCAGCGGCGCAGAACCCAATAGCCCAATGCCGGGATCGCCAGGGCCAGCATGACCGCGCAGCCCAGGCTGACCCCGACTTCGTGGCTGAGACCGGATTGGGCCAGCGCAAATCCACCTTTGAGGCCCAAGGCCATGAGCAGGTAGAGCGAAAGGAAGCGGGCGATGGGCTGCGGGATCTCCAGATTGGAGCGCATCAGCCCGGCGGCGGCACCGAAGATGAAAAACAGGATGGCCGGGTCAAGCAACGTCTGCATGGACGCATCCTAGAGCCTGTGACTTGACCTTCGGACCTTCAGGCTTAGACGCGCTCCAGGACCAGCGCAATGCCCTGGCCCACGCCGATGCACATGGTGCACAGCGCATAACGGCCGCCCCTGCGGTGCAGCTGGTTGACCGCGGTGGTGGCCAGCCGAGCACCGCTGGCACCCAGGGGATGGCCCAGCGCGATCGCGCCTCCGTTGGGGTTGACTCGCGCATCGTCATCGGCCAAGCCCAGATCGCGCAGGACAGCCAAGCCCTGCGCCGCGAAAGCCTCGTTGAGCTCGATCACATCCATTTGCGCCAGGCTCAGGCCCGTGAGCTCCAGCACCTTGCGCGTGGCCGGCACCGGGCCGATGCCCATGATGCGCGGGGCCACGCCGGCCGTGGCCATGCCCACCACGCGGGCGCGTGGCGTCAGGCCGTGGCGGGTGGCGGCCGCTTCGCTGGCCAGCAGCAGTGCGCAGGAGCCGTCGTTCACACCCGAGGCATTGCCCGCGGTCACCGAACCATCGGGGCGCACCACGCCCTTGAGCTTGGCCAGGGCCTCCAACGAGGTCTCGCGCGGGTGCTCATCTCGGTTGACCACCACGGCCTCGCCCTTCTTTTGCGGGATGGTGACCGGGGTGATCTCGGCATCGAAGAAGCCCGACTTC
>CAYYYC010000202.1:0-4011 GCA_964475695.1 uncultured Rubrivivax sp. | reverse complement strand
TGCCGCAGGCGGTGCTGGGCGTGGCCTTCAGCTTCGGCATTCCGATGGCGTTTGCCGCTGTCCGGGGCAGCTCCTCATGGTCCACGCAGGCGCTGCTTGAGGCTGTGCCTTGGCAGGCCTGGGCGCTGATGGGGTCCAATCTGCTGTGGGTGATGGCTTACGACACAGAGTACGCCATGGTCGATCGTGACGATGACTTGCGCATCGGCATGAAGACTTCAGCGATCACCCTGGGCCGCGCCGATGTGCCGGTGGTGCTGGCTTTCTACCTGGCCCATTTGTGGAGTTGGAGTTGGCTGGGGAGCTCCATGGGGCTGGGGCTGTGGTTCGACCTGGGCGTGGTGGCCGCCGGCCTGCAGGCGGCCTGGCACTACACCCTGATCCGAAACAGGTCCCGCGAGGGCTGCTTCACGGCCTTTCGGCACAACCACTGGCTGGGCATGGCGCTGTTTGCCGGGACGGCGCTGGACTTCGCGGCGCGCTGACTTCGCGCACCCATCGCAGGCCACCCGTTCACGGCGCGGGCGCCCGGCGCCCTCAAGGGCCTTGGCTGTCGCCGAGTTCGCGGGCGCGCGCCTGCGCCGCCAGAATGGCCCGAACGACGGCCTCCCGAACATGGCCCGCCTGCAGCTGGCCGACCGCCGCCTCGGTCGTGCCCCCCTTGGAGGTCACTTGCGCCCGCAGCTCGCCCGGGGACATCGGAGACTGCTGCGCGAGCATGGCGGCGCCAAGCAGGGTCTGCGCCGCCAGCTCGCGCCCCTGCGCCTCCTGCAGTCCCATGCGAAGAGCCGCCTCGACCATCGCCTCGATCAGGAAGAAGCCGTAGGCGGGGCCGGATCCGGACAACGCGGTCACGGCATCCAGATCGGCCTCCTGGGTCACCCACAGGCTGCGTCCCGTGGGTGCGAAGAGCTCTTGGATCCAGCCCCGCTCCGTCTGCGACACCGCGGCCTGTGCGAACAGCCCCGTCATGCCCTGACCAATCAAGGCCGGCGTGTTGGGCATGGCGCGCACGACGCGGTTGCTTTCGGCGGCGGCCTGGATGGCCGCGCAGCGGATGCCCGCCATCACACTGAGCTGAAGCGCCTTTCCAACGAAGGGCCCGCAGGCCTCGGCGGCCTGGCCGAACATCTGCGGCTTGACCGCCCAAACGACGATGCGGGCCTCGGCGATGGCCCCATCGGCCTGCGCCTGCGCCGCAACCCCCTGATGCTCGATCAGCCACTGTCTCCGCTCGGGCGCGGGCTCGACCACCCGAATCGCCGAGGCCGGCGTGCCTGCGGCCATGAGCCCCCCGATCAGGGCATTGGCCATGTGGCCACCGCCGATGAAGGCGATGGCTGGGGCGCAGGGCCACGGGCTGTCGCTGGAATCCATAGGGCCAGTTTAGGCCCCGCCTGGGGCCTGCTCAATGGCCTCGGCGCCGGATTGCTGCAGGCTCATCATGAAAGCGGGCCTCAGCAGTCATGCGTGAACGGCATGAACCATCGGGTCACGCATCCGCTGCCAGGCCTAAAGTCATGCCCTGCCACGGGCAATCGATGCGCTTCACGAGAGCGCAGCCGACGCGGCAGACCCTTTCCAACAGCCACCCTGAAGGAGACTCACCGTGCAAGCGACACTCGCGCCGGCCGCAGCATCGGCCGACCTTTCCTATGTCAGGCCCCTGCCCGAGGGCCCCTGGCAAACCTACCTGGCCCAGGTCGACCGGGTCACACCGTATCTGGGCGATCTGGCTCGCTGGGCTGAAACGCTCAGGCGGCCCAAGCGGGCTCTGGTGGTGGATGTGCCCATCGAGCTCGACGATGGCTCGGTGGCTCACTTCGAGGGCTTTCGCGTTCAACACAACCTCAGCCGCGGCCCGGGCAAGGGCGGGATCCGCTATCACCCGGATGTGACTCTTGAGGAGGTGATGGCCCTGTCGGCCTGGATGAGCATCAAGAATGCGGCGGTCAATCTGCCCTTCGGCGGGGCCAAGGGCGGCATTCGTGTCGACCCGCGCCGGCTTTCCGCCAAGGAACTGGAGCGCATGACCCGTCGCTACACCAGCGAGATCGGGATCATCATCGGGCCCACCCAGGACATTCCGGCACCCGATGTCAACACCAACCCGCAGATCATGGCCTGGATGATGGACACCTACTCGATGAACACCGGCGCCACGGCCACCGGCGTGGTCCCGGGCCGGGGCGTCTTCGTGACCGGGCGGGAGGCCGCGCGTCGCCTGGGCCTGCCGCTGGACGGCGCACGCGTGGCGGTTCAGGGCTTCGGCAATGTGGGCTCAGCCGCGGCCGAGCTGTTCGTGGCCGCAGGCGCGCGTCTGGTGGCGGTGCAGGACCACAGTGGCACCGTGCGCCGCGACACCGGGCTGGACATTGCCGACCTCTTGCGCCACACGCGCGTCCACGGGGGAGTGGCCGGGTTTGCCGGGGGGGATGCATTGGCGGACGAGGAATTCTGGGATGTGCCCTGCGACATCCTGATCCCCGCCGCCTTGGAAGGGCAAATCACGCCGCAGCGGGCGCGTCGGCTGAGAGCCCGCCTGATCCTGGAAGGCGCCAACGGCCCGACCCTGCCCCAAGCCGATGATGTGCTGGCCGAGCGCGGCATCCTCGTGGTGCCCGATGTGATCTGCAACGCCGGCGGCGTCACCGTCTCCTACTTCGAGTGGGTGCAGGACTTCAGTTCCTTCTTCTGGACCGAGGATGAGATCAATCTTCGGCTCGACAAGATCATGGTTTCCTCGCTCAAGAGGATCTGGGAGGCGGCCGACCAGCACCGCATCACGCTGCGCACGGCGGCCTTTGCCGTGGCCTGCGAGCGCATCCTGATGGTGCGTCGGGACCGCGGGCTCTACCCCTGAGGCCTGCGGCTACGGTGGCAGCCCGGCGCCGCTGCCCAGCACCACGGGTTCATAGGCATGCAGCGATGGCAGGCCGCCGGTGTGCATGAACAGCACCCGCTGGTCGCGCTTCCAGCGCCCGCCGCGGGCCAGGCCGATCAGCCCGGCCATGACCTTGCCGGTGTAGACCGGGTCCAGCAGAAGGGCCTCGGTGCGGGCCAGCATCTGAACCGCCTCGACCATGCGCGCATTGGGCACCGAATACTTGGGCTGCCAGAAGCCGCCCACGCACTGCACCGATGACAGGGGCACCGTCAGGTCCAGCCCCAGCAGGTCGCAAACGGCCCGCGCCTCACGGTGCACGACGGGGGCCTGGTCTGCAGGGTCGCGGCTGACGCCGATGCCGACCACCGGAGTGCGAATGCGATTGCCCAAAAAGCCCGCCAACAGCCCGCCGTGAGTCCCCGAAGAGCCCGAGCCGACCACCACCTCGTCAAAGCTCAGTCCCATCTCGAACCACTGCTGCTGCATCTCCTGCGCACAGGCCACATAGCCCAGTCCGCCCAGGGCGTTGGAGCCGCCGGTGGGAATCGCGTAGCCCTTGCGGCCTTCAGCGGCCAGGCTGTCAAGCTGCTGCTGCAGGGCCGACTTGAGGTCGCTGCCGGCGGCCACCACCGTCACCGCCTCCACTCCCATGAGACGGAACATGAACTGGTTTCCGCTGGCATCGACGTCATAGGTGCCCGGCACCCGTTCCTCGATCACGAATCGGCAGCGCAGGCCTTCCTTGACCGCTGCGGCCAGCGTGATTCGACAGTGGTTGGACTGCGGCGCGCCGACGGTGACGAGCGTGTCGCAACCCTGGGCCAGCGCATCGGCCACCAGGAATTCCAGCTTGCGCGTTTTGTTGCCGCCTGGAAACAGGCCCAGCTGGTCGTCACGCTTGACCCAGACCTGCGGGCCCTCCCCGCCCGGGCAACTGGCCGCCAGGGCGGCGGAAAAGCGCGGCATGGGCTCGATCGGGGTGGCAAATGGCGTGTATCGGCGGCGGGGGAATCGGCTCAGATCCATGGCTTGTCGGCTTTCGCAATGCAGCTTCAGTTCTTTCGCATCAGGGTGCTCTTGCCAAAAAGGCTTTCCACCAGGTCCACCGCAAGCTCGGCGGTCTT
>CAYYYC010000201.1:0-4024 GCA_964475695.1 uncultured Rubrivivax sp. | reverse complement strand
TGACATCTCGACGACGACGATCTACACCCATGTGGCACGCGAGCGCCTCAGACAGCTTCACCAGCAGCATCATCCTCGCGGCTGAGGCCGGGTCGCCCTTGCCGGCAACCCGCGGGTGCTTCTAGGCGTCCTGCGTCAGCTCGGCGAGCTCGCGCTCGTCGAATCCCGCCTCCCGTCGTGCGGCCAAATTGAACGGCGGCTTGAGCCGCGGAGCGCCGTGCGCTCGCACCAGGGTCCTGAAGTGGGCCAAGGGATCCAGACCCCGCAGGGCGCACAGGTGTCGATACCAGCGGTTGCCCACCTCGACATGACCGACCTCATCGCGCAGGATGACCTCCATAATCTCCACGCCGCGCGCATCGCCAAGCCGGCGCAGCCGCTGCTGCATGGGTGGGGTGGCATCCAGCCCTCGGGCTTCCAGCAGCCGAGGCACCAGCGCCATGCGCGCCAGCGGATCGTGGGCGGTTTTGGCAGCCATCATCCACAGGCCATCGTGGGCCTGGAAGTCGCCGTATTGGCGTCCCAGGCGCTTCAGATGGTCCTGCAGCATCCGGAAATGCGAGGCCTCGTCCCGTGCCACCTCGAGCCAGTCGCCGTAGTAGGCCAAAGGCATTCGGTCAAATCGCCAGAGCGCGTCCAGTGCGAGGTTGATCGCGTTGAACTCAATGTGGGCCACGGCATGGATCAACGCCGAATGGCCCTCCGCGGTGCCCACCGAGCGCCGCGGGAGGTCTCTCGGAGCGACCAGGGCGGGGCGAGAAGGCCGTCCGGGCAGCAAGGGCGTGCCTTGGGAGTCATGAGGCTCGGCGAGCGCCAGGCTCGAATCCGCGCCAGACAAGCCGCTCTTCCAGTCCGCATGCAGCCGCCAGACCGCCTCGAGCTTGGACTGAACATCCTGCATGGCCAAGGCCTGCAATGCACGCTGCCGCATCTCCATCCCTACAATTATCGGATGTCGGAGCTGCTCAAGTTCATTTTCGAGGGGTTGCCGGTCCGCGGCATTCTCGTGCGCCTGAGCGATGACTGGCGTGACCTCCTGCAGCGCCGCGCGCGCGCCGAGTCCGGGCCCTATCCCGAGCCGCTGCGCAACCTTCTGGGTGAGATGACTGCCGCGGCTGTCCTCATGCAGTCCAATATCAAGTTCAACGGCGCACTGATCCTTCAGCTTCAGGGGGACGGCCCGGTGCGGTTGGCGGTTGTCGAAGTCCAGCCGGACCTCGGCTTTCGCGCCACCGCCACCTTGCAGGGGGCCGTGGATGCCGGCGATGGGCTTCAGCGTCTCCTCAATGCGGGCGGACACGGTCGGTGTGCGATCACCCTGGACCCGCGCCAGCGGCTCGCGGGCCAGCAGCCTTACCAGGGGGTGGTGCCACTGCATGGCGACCAGTCCGAACCTCTGGATCAGCTCAGCCGCGTTCTGGAGCATTACATGCTTCAGTCGGAACAGCTCGATACCCGCCTGGTTCTGGCCGCCAGCGATGAACTGGCTGCCGGCTTGCTGATCCAGCGCATGCCGGTGACTGGCCATGACCATGACTCGGGCTCCCCATGGAAGAGCAACGAGGACGGAATCGGGCGTTGCGAGGACTTCAACCGCATTGCGCTTCTGGCGGCCACCTTGACCCCCCAGGAGCTGTTGGGCCTTGACGCCCGGGCGATTCTGCGGCGCCTGTTCTGGCAGGAAGACCTGCGGTTGTTCGAGCCCCTGCGCCCCCGCTTCGCCTGCCGCTGCTCGCGCCAGCGGGTCCAGCGGATGCTCGGCGGGTTGGGAGAAGCAGAAAGCCAGAGCATCCTGGCCGAGCGGGGCCGTGTCGACATCAGTTGCGAGTTCTGTGGTGCCCGCTACGCGTTTGACGCGGTGGATGTGGCGCAGTTGTTCACGCCAGGGCCGGATCAGCCGCCTGTTTCGGCCTCGGTCCAGTAGCGCCCCGATGGCCCAGGGCCCAGCGTGGTGCCCGGTCTGGTCCTCGGCTGGCGCGCATTCATCGCAGCTGGAGCCGGTTGCGCACATGGGCCAGCGCCAACTCCAGCCGCTTCGGGCCCAATCCGGCGACTTCATCATGGGCGATCCCTGCAGCGGCCAGGCTGTCGAGCAGCAGGCGCCTGACCGGTTCGCGCAGGTGGGGGCCGTCGCGCTGCAGGCCATCCGCCTCCCAGGGGAGGTCATTGGCTGTGACCAGGGTCGCCGCAAAGAGGCGCTGGTCAGCCAGGGCCTGCGGCATCAGCGTGGGATCGCCGAAGAGGATCCGGCTGTAGACGGCAGTCATCAGCGGCGTCGTGTCGGCAACCACCACATCACAGCCCTGGGCGGCTTCGGCGATTCGTCGGGCCTGTTCCTGCGCGATGGCTGCCTGCTCCTGCGCATGGGGCGTCCTACCCTGGCGATCGCACCACAGTCGCAAAGACTCGCTGACCCAGGCGCATCGAAGACGATCCCGCTCCTGGAGCAGGCGCGCCAAGTCTCGCGCCAAGGTTGTCTTGCCGGTGCATTCCGCGCCCACCAGTGAGACCAGGAGCCCCATGCCTGAGGCCCTAGCGGATGGCCTGCCCACGGCCGGCCTTGACGCCCCAGACCCACCAGCCCCAGGCCGAAAGCAGGGCGTAGACGCCATAAAGCATCATCGTCGGCCACATCTGCTGCTGGGCGAACAGCGCCACGGAGCTCAGGTTGACCAACAGCCAGACGGCCCAGTTCTCCCGATACTTTCGGCCCAGCAGCCAGGTGCCAACCAGGCTTGCCGCCGCGGGAAACGCATCCGCAAACGGCGCTGGATTGTCCGTGGCTCGGGCAAGGATGCTGCCCGACAGGCCCCACAGCACGAGCCCGGCCCACAGGCACCGCCTGCGCACTTCGGGCGCGGCGTCTCGCGGGCGCGGCACTTCGGCGCCTGTCGTGGCGGGCGCAAGCCATTGCCAGAGCCCCCACGCGGACATGACGATGAACACGATCTGCAGGCCGGCCTGCCCGTAGAGACGGCTGTCCAGAAACACCACCAGGTAGAGCAGAGCGCTGGCGATGGCCAAGATCCAACCCAAGGGATTGATCCTCGCATTGAGCAAGACCATCAACAGGCCCAGGAGCGCTCCGAGCCACTCGGCGCGGCTGACGGGATGGCCCGCCCACTGGAAATCCGCGGCCTGCAGCGCAATCGCCCAGCCCTGAAGCCCCCCTCCGTCAGGCATCAGCGGCCCGGAGTGACCTGGATGTAGATCTCGTTGCGCTTGATCATGCCCAGATCCGAGCGCGCCTTGTCCTCGACCATCTCCAGCCCCTCACGCAGATCATTGACCTCGGCCTGAACTCGGTCGTTGCGGGCCTTGGCCGCGTCGATCTCCTGGCGCAACTCGTCCAGTTGCCCCCGGAGCCTTTGGACATGGAGCAGGCCATTGCCGCCCAGCCACAGGTCAGCCTGCACCAGCGCCAGCAGCGCCAGGAAGGTCAGGGTGATCCAACGGTTGGCCATTTCGGCAGGATTGGGCAACGAGGCCTCAGCGAAGGTTGTAAAAAGCGGCGCGACCCGGGTAGACCGCCACATCACCCAAGTCCTCCTCGATGCGCAACAGTTGGTTGTATTTGGCCATCCGGTCGCTGCGGCTGAGCGATCCTGTCTTGATCTGTCCGGCGTTGGTGCCCACGGCGATGTCGGCGATGGTGGAGTCTTCGGTCTCACCCGAGCGGTGGCTGATGACCGCGGTGTAGCCTGCGCGCTTGGCCATCTCGATGGCCTGGAAGGTCTCGGTCAGGGTTCCGATCTGGTTGATCTTGATGAGTATGGAATTGGCGACGCCACGATCGATTCCCTCCTTGAGGATCCGCGTGTTGGTGACGAACAGATCGTCTCCCACGAGCTGAACCTTCTTGCCCAATCGCTCGGTCAGGTGTTGCCAGCCGTCCCAGTCGCCCTCGTGCATTCCATCCTCGATGCTGATGATCGGATACCTGTCGACCCAGGTGGACAGCATGTCGGTCCAGGCCTGGCTGCTGAGCCTGATCCCGCCTTCGCCCTCCAGCACATACTCCCCG
>CAYYYC010000200.1:952-4032 GCA_964475695.1 uncultured Rubrivivax sp. | reverse complement strand
TGCGCGCCGGCTTGACCTTGGGCGTGGCCAGTGGGTCGACCGGTGCGGCGGCGCTTGATCGGGCCCGGGGGGCTTCGCGGGTCTGGCCTGTGACCTCGTTCTTGGCTTCAGGGGTGGCTTTGGCCTTGGCTTTGGGCTTTGGCTTGGCGGTGGCCTTGGCGGTGGCCTTGGGCTCAGTCTTGACCGGGGCCTCTGCGACCGGCTTGGGCTTGGGCTTGGGAGTGGGCTCGGGCTTGGGCTTAGGGGTGGGCATGGGAAAGTTTGCGCCCTGCGTCAATGGGCTCGCGCAGGAGGGTCGGCGCGATCGGGCCGAACTTGAGGAACAGCCGGAGATCAGCGCACGGCCAACGCGGCCTCGACGGCCGAAGTCAGGCGGCCGCTGTCAGGCCGCGCCATGCTGCCGAAATGGGCAATGGGCTTGCCGTCGCGGCCGACAAGGTACTTGTTGAAGTTCCAGCTGGGCTGCGAGCCGGTGGCTCTGGCCAACTCGGCAAACAGCGGGTGAGCCTCGCGACCGGTGACGCGGGTGTCTGTGAACATGGGGAATTTCACGCCGTAAGTGTTGAAGCAGACCTCGGCCGTCTTCTTCGCATCGGCGTCTTCCTGCTTGAAGTCGCTGGATGGGAAGCCGAGGACCACCAGGCCGCGACTGGCGTACTTGGCGCTGAGCGCCTCAAGGCCCTCGAACTGTCCGGTGAATCCGCAATAGCTTGCGGTGTTGACCACCAGCACCACCCTGCCGGCGTACTGGCACAGCGACTGGGGCTTCTCGTCCTGCAGTCTCTTGAAGGTGTGATTGAGCAGCGCAGGGCAGGCCGAGGCCTGAGCGCCCAACGGGGCCGAAAGGCAGAACGCTGCGGCAGCGGAGAGGCAATCGCGTCGATTCATCATGAGGAAAGCATATCCAGCAACGTTCGAGCCACCACCTGGGTGGCCCGACGCAGGTCGTCCAGAACGATGTGCTCATCGGCACGCTTGGCGTTGGACTCCAACACAGTGCGTGGCCCGGCGCCATAGATCACGGCCGGAATGCCTCGGGCGCCGAACAGGCGGACATCGGTGTAGAGAGGCGTGCCTGACGTGGGAATGGGCTGCCCGAAGACGGCCTGACCGTGGCGCTGAATCGCTTGAACGAGCGGTGCATTGCGTTCGTCGGGTTTCCACGCCCTGGCCAACAGGAGCCGTCTGATCTCAACCCGAACGCCCGGGATCGTCGCCGCCGCGTCCTCAATGACCCGCCGCACCTCAGCCTCGACCTGAGCGGGATCTTCCTCGGGAATCATCCGGCGATCGAGCCTGAGGACAACCTTGCCCGGCACCACATTGGTGTTGGTGCCCCCTTCGATTCGCCCCACATTCAAATAGGGATGGGTGATCCCCTCGACGGCCGAGGTGATGGACTTGTAGCGCAGGTTCTGGTCGTAGAGCGCGGCCAGGATTCGGGTTGCCCCTTGCAGGGCATCCACGCCCGTGTGCGGAATGGCCGCATGGGCCATCCTGCCGTGCACAGTGACTTCCATCTGCAGACAGCCGTTGTGCGCGGTCACCACCTGGTAGGAAAAGCCCGCAGCGATCAGGAAGTCCGGCTTGGTGAGGCCGTGCTCGAGCAGCCAGCCTGGGCCCAACTCGCCGCCGAATTCCTCGTCGTAGGTCAACAGCAGGTCCAGCCCGCCGCGCAGGGCCAGGCCCTGCGCCGCCTGGACCGCCTCCAGGGCCCGCAGGGCGAAGGTGTAGGTGGCGAAATCGCTCTTGCTGACCGCAGCCGCGCGCCCATAAAGACGGCCGTCCTCGATCTGTCCCGCATAGGGGTCGTGGGTCCAGCCCTCCCCGGGCGGCACGACATCGCCGTGGGCATTGAGCGCCACCACAGGGCCCGGGCCATAGCGACGGCTCAAGACCAGGTTCACGATGGACTGCAGCCCAGCCTCGCGCACGACCGATTCAGGGACGGGATGGGCCTGCGCCTGCAGCCCGAAAGCCCGGAGCAGCTCCGCAGTGCGCAGCGCATGCGGAGCGTTGTTGCCTGGGGGTGTGTCTGTGGGCACCTGAACCAGAGCCTGCAGGAAGCGCACCTGCTCGTCGAAATGGGCTTCGATCCAGGCGTCGAGCGCTGCGTAGGCGGTCGAGGCCTCCTGAGCCAGGGGCGCGTTCATTCTTGCGGGTTCTCCAATTGCGCCAACAGCTGCAGGAAGGCCTGCGCGCTGAGTTCGATGTCGTCGCTGGTGCTCGATTCGAGAGGGTTGTGGCTGATTCCGCCATTGAGGCCTCGCACGAACAGCATGGCCTGCGGCAGGCTGCTGTGCATCTTCATGGCATCGTGACCTGCCCCGCTGGGCATGCGGTGCACCGGCAGGCCGAGGGCCTGGACAGCGGCTTCCCACCGCCGCTGCCAGTGCGGGTCGCTCGGCGCCGCATCGGCCCGCATCGTCTCCTCCAGGGTGTGGTGCAGACGGCGGCGCTCGCAAACGGACTTCAGCTGGGCCAGGATGTCGGCCTGGCAGGCATCCCTGGCCTGGTTGGTGGTGGCCCGGATGTCCAGACTGAACCGGCAGCGCCCGGGCACCACATTGATTGACCCACTGGGCACCTCGAGCATGCCCACGGTGGCCACCACATCGGGAACCTGAGCGGCGCGCCGCTCCGCAAAGAGAACAAGCTCGGCCACAGCGGCCGCCGCATCATGCCGACGGTCCATGGGCGTGGTGCCGGCGTGGCTGGCCATGCCAACGACCTCGGCGAGATATCGAACGCTGCCGTTGATCGAATGGACCACCCCCAGGGGGAGATCGATCTCGTTGAGCACCGGGCCCTGCTCGATGTGCACCTCCACGAAGCCCAGATATCTCGAAGGATCACGCCGCAGGCTCGGGATGTCCTCGACGCGAAGCCCTGCCTGCTGCATCGCCTGACGCAGCGTGACTCCCTGCGCATCGGCCTGCTCGAGCCAAGCCGGGTCGAACGAACCGGCCAGAGCGCTCGAAGCCAGGAAGGTGGCCTTGTAGCGCTGCCCCTCCTCTTCAGAGAACCCGACCACTTCGATCCCAAACGGCAGGCGTCGGCCCTGGCGGTGCAGTTCGCGC
>CAYYYC010000200.1:299-942 GCA_964475695.1 uncultured Rubrivivax sp. | reverse complement strand
GCACACAGGCCATGGGCACGAGGATCCCCAGTCTGCCGTCGTATTTGCCGCCATTGCGCACGGTGTCGAAGTGCGAGCCGGTGAGCAGCCGTGGGGCGTCGGTCGAACCGCCGTGATAGACGCCCACCACATTGCCCACCGCATCGATCTCCACACTGTCAAAGCCACAGTCGGCCCTCATCCAGTGCGCGAGGCGCTGGGCGCAGGCGCGGTGGGCATCGGTCAGATAGGTCACCGTGAGCTCGCCGCGCTCGGCGTAGGGAGACTCGCTGTGCACGGCCAGCTGCTCGGCCCAGTCCCAGACCGAGTTGCCCAGGCGCGGCTCGTGGCCCAGCTTGTCGTTGAGGCGAATCTCGGCGATCCGGTGAATGTTGCGCAGGCACTCCGCGCGCTCGAAATCGGGATGGTGGCGCAAGCGCCTTTCGAAGGTGGCGATGATTTCCTGACGAGACAGGCCCAGGCCGCGCGGGCCACGCACGGCAAGGATGAAGGGAAAGCCGAACTTGGCGTTGTAGCGGGCGTTGAGCTCATGGAGCCGCGCGAATTCCTCGGGGCTGCAATCGGTCAGGCCTGCCCTGCCCTGCTCATCGGTTGATTCAGCCGTCAGGCGCTTGCTCACCATGGCCTCGCCGGCGAGTTCCGG
>CAYYYC010000200.1:0-242 GCA_964475695.1 uncultured Rubrivivax sp. | reverse complement strand
TGCTGCGAACCACCTCGACCAGGGCCTGCTTGAGATGCGCCAGGCTCCTGAAGGGCCGGCGCGCCGCGGCACGCTCGGCGATCCAGGGCGAATGCTCGTAGACGCCGTCCAGCAGGGTCACCGCCTTGGCGGGATCTGCGGCATTGAGTTCTTCCAACGTGATCATCGGGGGTTCATTCCCAGAGGAAGGCGTTCTTCGGGTCGTAGGGATGCACCGCTTTCCAGTGGCGCGCGATGTCGAT
>CAYYYC010000199.1:1981-4058 GCA_964475695.1 uncultured Rubrivivax sp. | reverse complement strand
GCCATCGACTGGCATGAGTTCTGGCAGGTTGTGGGCGTCAACGGCCCCTGCAACAAGGAGCGTCTGACCACCCGCGTGCGGGCCTGGGAAGAGGGCGCCTGGGTTCGCGATGCCGCGATGGCCCACGCCCGCAAGCAATCGAAGGAAAGGCAAGCCGCATGAGCGCCGAAAACTCATCCGCTCAGGAATGGCCGCTGTGGGAAGTGTTCGTGCGCAGACGTGCGGGTCTGGATCACAAGCACTGTGGCCGCCTGCATGCGCCCGACTCGAAGATGGCCATCCAGATGGCGCGCGAGGTCTACACCCGGCGCCACGAGGGGTCCAGCGTGTGGGTGGTGCGCGCATCGGACATCACCGCCAGCGACCCCGGCGACAAGGACATGTACTTCGATCCGATGGAGGACAAGGTCTACCGCCACCCCACGTTCTACAAGCTGCCCGACGCAGTCGACCACATGTGAGGCCTGCGAAGTGAGCTCCATCACCCTCCAACCCCGCCCGGATGTGCAGTATGTGCTGCGTCTGGCCGACGCTGCGCTGATCCTGTCCCAGCGGCTGGCCGAGTGGTGTGGCCATGCGCCTGCGCTCGAAGAGGACATTGCCCTGACCAACATGGCCCTGGATTTGGTGGGCCAGTCGCGTGCCTTGCTGACCCATGCCGGCACCCTGCACGCGGCCGGCGGCGGGAAGTCCTTCGATGAAGACGAACTGGCGTTCCTGCGCGAGGAGCGCGACTTCTTCAATCCCACGATCTGCGAGTTGCCCAACTCAGCGGATGAGGCCGCCCACCAGCGCAGCCGGCCGGGCGACTTCGGCGTGACCGTGCTGCGCAACCTGATGGTGGCCACCTGGCTCAAGCTGGCCTGGAGCCGCCTGGTGGATTCCAGCGACGCGGAGTTGGCCGCGATTGCCGCCAAGGCCCTGAAGGAAGCCCGCTACCACCAGGCGCACAACGGCGATTGGGTGGTTCGTCTGGGCGATGGGACGCCGCAATCCCATGAGCGGATGCGCCGGGCGCTGGATCGCCTTTGGCCCTATGTGCCTGAGCTTTTTGAGGACGACAGCATCGACGAGGCTGCGGCACGAAGCGCACTGGGCCCTCGTGCCAGTGAGCTGCAACCGGCCTGGATGCAGGAAGTCGGCGCGGTGCTGCAGCAGGCCACCTTGCCTGTGCCGGCCGACAGCGCGTTTCGCAGCACCGGCCGGCGTGGCGTGCACTCGGAGCACATGGGGTATCTGCTGGCCGAGATGCAGTCTCTGCAGCGCGCCCATCCCGGAGCGGTCTGGTGAATCCCCTGCCGGCTGAGCCCCTGATTCCTACGGCGCTGGGCCAGCCGGCCCAGGCTGTGGGCCCGGTCAGCCTCGAGGGCTTGCCGCCGTTGTCCGAGCCCGAGGCCCGCGCCTGGGCGGTGCTGCAGCGGGTGCTGGACCCGGAGGTTCCCGCGCTCTCGGTCTGCGACCTGGGCATCGTGCGTGGGGTGCGGCACGAATCGGAGTCGACGCAGGTCACCGTGGAGCTCACGCCCACCTATTCGGGATGCCCGGCCACCGAGGCGATCGAGCTTTCAGTACGTCAGGCGCTTGAGGCCGCAGGGTTCACTCCGGTTCGAACCGAGCTCAGGCGCGCCCCGGCCTGGTCGACCGATTGGATCACCCCCGAGGGTCGCGCCAAGCTGAAGGCCTATGGCATTGCGCCGCCGGCTCATCTTCAATCGGAGGCGGCCGGCGCGGTGCCGATCCGCATCTTCAGGCGCCAGGCAGTGGCGTGCCCGCGATGCGAGAGCCCGCACACCGAGCGGCTGTCTGCCTTCGGATCCACCGCGTGCAAGGCCCTGTACCGCTGCCTGGCCTGCCGTGAACCGTTCGAGCATTTCAAGCCGCTATGAGTGCAAGCCCCCCTTTGTTTCATGAGCTGCGGGTTCGCCGCGTGGAGCCCGACACCGCCGAGGCGGTGGTGGTCACCTTCGAGGTGCCCCCGTCGCTCAGGCAGGCGTTCGGCTTTACTCAGGGGCAGTACCTGACCCTGCGCAAGACGATCGACGGGCAGGATCTGCGCCGCTCCTATTCCATCTGCGCC
>CAYYYC010000199.1:0-1971 GCA_964475695.1 uncultured Rubrivivax sp. | reverse complement strand
TGGGTGTTCGCAAGGTTCGCTCGGGCATGTTCTCGAACTGGATCAACGACCATCTGCGCGCGGGAGACACCATCAGCGTGATGCCCCCCCAGGGGCGATTCTTTGTGCCCTTGGCTCCGGCGGCGCGGCGTCACCATCTGGGCATCGCCGGGGGCAGTGGCATCACCCCCATCCTGTCCATCCTCAAGACGGTGATGGTTCGCGAGCCGCTGTCGAGCTTCACGCTCATCTATGGCAACCGCGCGCTGCGCAGCACGATGTTCAAGGAGGAGCTCGAGGATCTCAAGAACCGCTGGATGCAGCGCGTGGTTCTGCACCATGTCTTTTCCGACGAGCCCACCGATGCGCCGCTGAACATGGGTCTGATGGACCGACACAAGATAGGCGACTTCCTCAGCAGCGTGGTGCCGGCGGCCTCCATCGATCATGCCTACATCTGCGGTCCGTTCCAGATGAACGATGAGGCCCAGGCGGCTCTGTTGGCCGCAGGGGTGCCCGACGAACGGATCCACATCGAACGCTTCGGAGTGGCCGGCGCCCCTGGGGTGGCGGCCAGCCAAGGCGCGGGTGCGGTGATGCATCAGGCCGAGCCCGGCGATGCCGAGCGGTCCCAGGTGGTGATCATCCGCGACGGGCTCCAGCGGGAGGTCACCTTCAGCAAGGACCAGCCCAGCATTCTGGATGCGGCAACCGCCAGCGGCATGGAACTTCCCTTTTCCTGCACTTCCGGCGTCTGCGGCACCTGTCGCTGCAAGGTCATGGAAGGCCAGGTGCGCATGGAGCGCAATTTCGCGCTGGACAAGAGGGAAGTCGAATCCGGCTTCGTGCTGTCCTGTCAGGCTCATCCCCTGACCGAGCGGGTGGTGCTTTCCTTCGACGAACGCTAGAGCCGATGACACCCCGATGGCCAGACCCCGCGCCTCCACCTATGACGAACAGCGAGATCGCATCCTGGCGCAGGCCGCCGGGCTGTTCGCGCGCCAGGGCTACGGGGGCACCACCATGAACGAAGTGGCCCGGGCCTGCGGGGTGAGCAAGGCAGCGCTCTACCACTATGTGCGCGACAAGTCCGAGCTGCTGCTGCTGATCGCCATGACCCATGTGGCCCGGCTGGAGCAGTTGGGCGAGGAAGTGCTGGGCCGCAACCTCGCCCCGCGCGCCCGGCTGCGCGAGCTGATCAGGCGCTTCGTGGCGGAGTATGCGGGCTCGCGCAACGAGCATCGGGTGCTGACCGAGGATGTGAAGTTTCTCCTGCCCGCCGAGCAGCGCAAGGTGGTGGCTGCCCAGCGCCGCGTGGTGGCCGCCTTCGCCCAGGCAGTGCGGGAGCTGCGCCCCGAGCTGTCCAGGGCCGGAGCCGACAAAGCCGTGACGATGCTGCTGTTTGGGATGATCAATTGGATGTTCACCTGGCTCAGGCCCGACGGACGCATCAGCCAGGAGCAGGTCGGAGAGATGGTGGCTGACCTGTTCTTCGGGGGGCTCAAGGCGGTCAAGCCACCGTAGCCGACCGCGATCGCGCCAAGCCGCATGACGGAAATCAACTGGTTCAAAATGTTCCCTTCGCTTTCATAAACCCACAGGAGACCTGCAATGAAGTTCTTGAAAACGATCATGGCCGCGGCCTTGGCCTCGGCCGCCTTGGCTGCCCACGCCGACATTACCGTGGGCGTGACTGTCTCGGCCACTGGCCCCGCGGCGTCGCTGGGCATTCCCGAGAAGAACACGATCGATCTCATGCCCAAGCAGATCGGCAAGCACAAGGTCAACTACATCGTGCTCGACGATGCGTCAGACACGACGGCTGCGGTCACCAATGCCCGCAAGCTCATCACCGAGCACAAGGTGGACGTGATCATCGGCTCGACCACCACGCCCAACTCCCTGGCCATGATTGACGTGGTATCCGAGAGCCAGACTCCGATGATTTCGATGGCCGCTTCAGCGCGCATCGTCGAGCCGGTGGACGCCAAG
>CAYYYC010000198.1:0-4196 GCA_964475695.1 uncultured Rubrivivax sp. | reverse complement strand
CTCGTGCCCCGCGAGTTCCACGGAGCGTCACCCTTGTGGGGTGGAATCAGGGCTGGCGGATCAAAGCCAGCGTCCCGGGTCGGGACTGTGGCATTGAAACGAGAGCTTGGTACAGGAACCCAACATTATGGCACGCCCTTCGTGACATAAACTATCTTGATCGCAGCAACACCGCGCCATCGGCCAAGCCTTGTCGATCGAGCAGGAACTCAACGACTTTCTCAAGGGAGTCGAGCGCCGGGCGTTCAAACGCACCGTCTACGCCGTCCGTGACGAGGATGCCGCCCTTGACATCGTGCAGGATTCGATGATCCGCTTGGCCGAGAAGTACCCCGACCGGCCCGCGCAGGAATGGCCGATGCTGTTCCAGAGGATCCTCTCCAATGCCACTTTGGACTGGTTCAGGCGGCGGCGGACCCGAGAGGCTGTCATGCAGAACTTTTCGACCCTCCAGGGGCCGGATGAGGACGGCGATGGCGGCCCGGATTTCCTGGAGTTCTTGGATACCGCCGGGCTCGGCGATCCGCACGCCGCGGGAGACTCCCTCCTGCAACGCAAGCAGACGGTGGCGCTTTTGGAGCAGGAAATCGCCCTGCTCCCCGATCGTCAACGGGAAGCGTTCCTCCTGCGTTACTGGGAGGAACTGGATGTCAGCGAGACCGCTGAGGTCATGGGTTGCTCTCAGGGCAGCGTGAAGACGCACTGCTCGCGGGCAGTTCACGCCCTCGCCAAAGCCTTGAAAAATAAGGGTTTTGATCATGAGTAGGAAAGATTTGGACCCCAAGTCGAATCTGGATCGCGTGGGTTTGCTACTGGCGAGTCAACTCGACCGGAACCTTGAGTCGCTCTCGCCCGACATCGGTGAGCGCTTGCGCTTTGCCAGAGATCGGGCGGTCGCCCGGGCCCGTCAAGCCCGCCTGCAGGGGGTTGGAGTCGGGGAATCGACTTGGGCGACGGGCTCGGGGAGTGCCGTGGTGGGCGGCCGGTCTGGCGGTTGGTCAGTCAACCTGCTTTGGGGCGGCTCGGGCAACGGCAATCCCCGGTGGAGCCGCTGGGTCTCTGTTCTGCCTCTCTGCATCTTGGGCCTTGGCTTTCTGGCCATCCAGGACACCCTGCAGGAGCGGCAGATCCAGGCAGCCGCCGAGGTGGATGCAGCACTGCTGGCCGACGACCTCCCCCCTCAGGCCTATGCTGACCCGGGCTTCGCCGAGTTTCTCCGGCGGCCCGCCCGCTGAGAACCAGGCGCCTCACGACACCACCCCGCCCGATGAACCGGATTCCTCTGCACAGCAACCGCGCGGCATGGTCCACCGGCCTGGTCGCCGTGCTTTGCGTTGTGGTCATTTCGGCTCTGGTCGCTTGGCTTTGGAGGCCCTCCAAGACTTCCCCCGCGGTGCCACCGCCCCTGGCGGCGTCTTCGCCAGTGAGTGTCGCCGGGGATGTCCTTTCAGACAGCCCGTCTCAGGCGCGCCGCAAGCTTGCGGTGGAGGGCCGCTGGAGCCGGCTTTCGGCCCGCGATCAGGCGATCCTGGCGCCCCTTTCGGAATACTGGACCGGGCTGAGCTTCGAGCAGCGTCTCAAGTGGCTGGACCTTGCCCTTCGTTTCCCGGCGCTGACGCCCGATGAGCAGGCTCGAATCCAGCAGCGAATGGCCAAATGGGCCCGGATGTCGGCGTCCGAGCGGGGTGCCGCACGCTTGAGCTTTCAGGAATTGCGGCAATTGCCTCCACGAGACCGTCTGGAGCAATGGGAGGCTTACCAGGAGTTGGAGCCGGAGGAGCGCAAGCTCCTTGCCCTGAAGGCGCAGGCCGCCTCTCAGGTCCGCGCCGTGCCGAGGCGCTCGGAGACTTCGGCCCCGTTCCCGAAGTCGAGCGGCGTCGCCGCCGAAGCCGTTGTCGGCTCGACCTCCAGACCTTTGGGCGGCACGGTTGTTCAGGCACCGCTTGGCGCCACAACGCGATTGGTGTCGCAGCTGCCAGACGTTGTTGCTCAACCCAGCCCTGGGCCAAGGATCGCCACACAGCCTGGCTTGGTCGATCCGCTGACTCTGCTGCCCCAGGCCAGAGCCGCGCGCGCTCAGGGCCCCGGTTCCCCATCGGCCACCGGGGAAGAGACGCCGGGCGACAGCGAGCACGAACCTGCCACCGGGCCGACTCCAGGGAGCCCCCTGCCCGCCCCGTCCGTGACACCAGCCACAGCACCGAGCGGCAGCAGGTCCTGAGTCGCTTGGCGCCTCGCGGGGCCGCCTCCGGACGCGTTCCCCGGGAGGCGCCCCAGTGCAGCGCCGTAAGATGCGGTCATGGACGCGCAGACCCCCGGGGGTTCGATTTCAAGCGGTTCGGCCTCTCCGGCCAGGGCACCAAGCCTCTGGCGGCGGATGGCCTGCTTCACTTACGAAGGGGTCATCCTGTTTGGGGTTGTGATGATCGCCGGTTATCTCTACGGCACTTTGACCCAGCAGCGCCACGCCCTGCAGGGTCAGTGGGGCCTGCGAAGCTTCCTGTTTCTGGTGCTTGGCATCTACTTCGTCTGGTTCTGGGCACGAAGCGGACAGACGGTGGCGATGAAGACATGGCACCTTCGGGTGGTCGACTCGCACGGAGCACCAATTTCGCAGGCGCGGGCACTGTGCCGTTACCTTCTGGCCTGGCTGTGGTTTGTGCCAGCCTTGGGCGCCGCCCACTGGGCGGGTCTGGAAAGTGGTGCCGAAATCTTCGGGTTGGTGCTCGTGGGCGTTATCGCATACGCCATGCTGTCACGTCTGCACCCGCAGCGACAGTTCTGGCACGACGCAGTGTGCCGCACGCAGGTGATTGATTGGCGACCGCCGCTGCCCCCACGGCGGGCAGCACCCCAATCGGTTGACGAGCCGCACCAATGAACGAGCATCCCCTCAAGGGCAACCGCGGCCTTGAGCGCATCGTCAAAGCGACGGCCTATTCGATGCGGGGCCTGCGGCAGGCGTGGGCCTGTGAAACGGCCTTCCAACAGGAGGTGATCCTTGCGGCCGTGATGATGCCGGCGGCCCTTTGGCTGGGCACGGACTGGATCGAGCGAGCCGTTCTGATCGGCACGGTCGTGCTTGTTCTTGCCGTCGAGCTGCTGAACTCTGCCGTCGAGGCAGCGGTCGATCGCGTCTCGCTCGAATTGCACCCCATGGCGGCTCGTGCCAAGGACATGGGGAGCGCTGCGGTCTTCCTGACCCTGCTGCTGTGTGGGGGAACATGGGCGGCAGCCCTCTGGAGCCGACTGACATGAATCCCACACGGAGAACAACGTCATGACGATGACTCAAGCTGGCGCCGGCACGGCCGAGTGGTCCCTCTGCGTCTACTGCGGATCCCGCTTTGGAGACCGGCCCGCCTTCGCCGAGGCTGCGCAGAAGACCGGGGCGCTCCTTGCAAGCTCCCAAGGGCGGCTGGTCTACGGAGGCGGTCGAGTGGGGCTGATGGGCGCTGTGGCCGATGCGGCGCTCGACCATGGGGCCACCGTGATTGGAGTGATTCCTGAGGCGCTGATGCGCCGCGAGGTCGGACACGCAGGCGTCCAGGAGCTGCATGTGGTGCAGACAATGCACGAGAGAAAGATGCTCATGGCCGAAAAGTCTGACGCATTTCTGGCGCTGCCCGGAGGCATCGGCACGATGGAAGAACTCTTTGAAATGTGGTCCTGGCAGCAGCTTGGCTATCACGGAAAGCCCGTGGCACTTCTCAACGTGGCCGGCTACTACGACGCGTTGGTGCGATTCATCCAGGAGTCCTTGGAAAGCGGCTTCCTCAGCCCTGAGCAGCACGCCGCGCTGTTGGTCGGCGACGATCTGCCCCGCCTGTTGGCCCAGCTCAAAGAGCGCGCGCTCGCTGCGCGCGCCGCATCGCCCCGAGGCGATTACAGCCGGACCTGAAAGCCTCAGGAAAGCGGAAGCCGAGACACCGCGTCAGACTGCCGACTCGTCGGTTTCCCCGGTGCGGATGCGGATGACCTGCTCGACGGGGGTCACGAAGATCTTGCCGTCGCCGATCTTGCCGGTCTTGGCGGCGGCCACAATGGCTTCGACGACGCGCTCGACATCGTCGCTCCGAACCACCACCTCCACCTTCACCTTGGGCAGGAAGTCCACCACGTATTCCGCGCCGCGGTAGAGCTCCGTGTGGCCTTTTTGCCGCCCGAATCCCTTGACCTCCGTGACGGTCAACCCC
>CAYYYC010000197.1:1386-4210 GCA_964475695.1 uncultured Rubrivivax sp. | reverse complement strand
GCTCATAGGCTGTCTTTGCGCTGGTTGTGGAGTGTGTGCGGCGTGTCGTACGGGGACTCAGCGCGTCATCTCGGTTTTCTTGTCTTCATCGGATGCTGGAGGAGAGGCCTCAGGCTTGAGCCTGAAGTTCCGGGGGACTCAAGAGGCGATCCGGTATCAACTCGCCCGCCGTGATGTGCGCAGTGCCCAGCAAGGCCCGGCGTTCGGAGCCGGATTGCCGCGTCGGTCCGTAGACGCGCACTGCGGGGCAATCGGGCTGCGCCACTCGGCGCCGCAGCCCGGTGATGAATCGTGACGCTTCTTCTGCCTCAAGCTCAATGGACGGCCAGTCGCTCAGCAGGACATCTGAAGGCAACACATGGGCCAGTCGGGCTTCCTCGTCGAGGCCCTCAAGCTCCTCAAGCGTCACGGCATCAAGCACGCTCAAACCGGCGCAGTGGGTTCTTCGCAATCCGAGTAAGCTGGCGCCACATCCCATGGCGCGCCCTATGTCCTGCGCCAAAACACGAATGTAGGTGCCCTTGCTGCAGCGAACGCTCAGCGTCAGTCTTTGGGGATTGCTTGCGTTCCAAAGTCCCTGCAGCTCATGAATCTTCACCCGTCTGGGCTGGCGATCGACGCTCAGGCCTTGGCGAGCGTATCGATAAAGCGGCACGCCTTCCCTCTTCAGAGCCGAGTGCATCGGCGGGATCTGGTCGATCTCTCCTCGAAAGGCGGCAATGGCGGCGTCGACGCGTTCAGGATCCAGGCAGACTTGCCTGATCTCCAGGACGCGGCCTTCGGCATCCCCGGTGTCCGTGACTGTCCCGAGGAGCACTTCGGCGGTGTAGGCCTTGTCGGAATCAAGGCATGCGTGGCTGAATTTGGTGGCTGCGCCAAAGCAGATCGGCAACAGGCCGCAAGCCATGGGGTCCAGCGTTCCCGTGTGGCCGGCCTTCTGGGCGCGAAACAGCCACTTGGCCTTCTGCAGAGCCTGGTTGCTGCTCAGGCCCAGGGGCTTGTCCAGGAGCAAGACTCCATGCAGAGCGCGTCGTTCCAGCCTCATGCCCATGGCGCGTTCACTCGTCGGCACGGCGCTCATTGGCCTGACGGATCAGCGCATTGAGCTCAGCCGCTCGCTCTGTCGTTCGGTCGAACTGGAAGTGGAGCGTGGGAATCGTGTGGATCGCCAGGCGCTTGAAGAGCCCGCCCCGCAGAAATCCCGCGGCCTCATTGAGCGCGTCCTCACTGGCCTGGGCGTCACCGACAAGCACCGAGAAAAAGACGGTCGCATGCGCGTAGTCGGGTGTGACCTCGACCGCATTGATCGTGACCATGCCGATCCGGGGGTCCTTGAGCTCTCGAATGAGAGCGCTGAGGTCCCGCTGAACCTGATCGGCCACGCGCAGACTGCGATTTGGTATGGAGCGCTTGTGTCGCATAGTTGGTTCTTGCCAGCGCCAGAAGCGGCGGCTGTCGCTGGCGGATCCGGTCGCTATGGGCTCGGCCGCCCATGCGGTCAAAGCGTGCGCGCCACTTCCTTGAATCCTTCCTTGACCTCCTTGACATCGTCCTTGATCCGCCGGACAGACTCGACTTCGCCGTTGAAGATGACAATGTTGTCCCGCAGCAGACGGAAGCGAGCGTTGCGGCGAATGAGTCCCGATGTGACCATCGAGCCGGCCACGGTGCCGATCTTCGAGGCGACGAAAACGGTGCGGATTTCAGCCGTACCAAGCATCTCCTCGCGCTGCTCGGGGGCCAACATGCCTCCCAAGGCAGCCTTGACCTCGTCCACGGCGTCATAGATCACGTTGTAGTAGCGAAGGCTGACCCCACTGCTGTCGGCCAGCTTTCGAGCCCCGGCATCGGCGCGGGTGTTGAAACCGATGATGATTGCCTTGGACGCAATGGCGAGGTTGACGTCGCTTTCGCTGATTCCGCCCACGGCAGCGTGGACGATCTGGACACGAACCTCCTCAGTGCTGAGCTTGAGCAGCGAGGCGGCCAGAGCCTCCTGCGAGCCCTGGACATCAGCCTTGACGATGAGGGAGAGCGTCTGAACATCCCCTTGAGCCATGTTGTCGAACATGGACTCCAGCTTGACAGCCTGCTGCTTGGCCAGCTTCACATCGCGATACTTGCCCTGGCGGAATATGGCGATCTCACGTGCTCGCCGCTCATCGGCCAGCACCATGAAATCGTCACCGGCCAGAGGCACATCCGTCAGGCCCTGAATTTCCACTGGGATTGAAGGCCCAGCCTCAGCGGTGGGCTTTCCCGACTCGTCGAGCATGGCGCGCACACGGCCATAGCTGGAGCCCGCCAACACCACGTCGCCCCGCTTGAGGGTTCCGCTCTGCACGAGCACGGTGGCCACAGGGCCCCGACCCTTGTCCAGCTTGGCTTCGATGACGAGCCCCTTGGCCAGGGCGTCCTTGGGTGCGTTCAGCTCAAGCACCTCGGCCTGAAGGAGCACGTTTTCCAGGAGCTCATCGATCCCCTGCCCCGTCTTGGACGACACGCCGATGAAGGGCGATTCGCCGCCGAAATCCTCGGGCACGACCTGCTCAGCGACCAATTCGCTGCGGACACGCTCAATGTTGGCCTCAGGCTTGTCGACCTTGGTCATGGCAACGACGATGGGCACTCCCGCAGCCTTCGCATGGCTGATGGCCTCTTTGGTCTGGGGCATCACGCCGTCGTCGGCCGCACACACCAGAATGACGATGTCGGTGGCCTTGGCGCCCCGAGCACGCATCGCAGTGAAGGCTTCGTGGCCCGGCGTGTCAAGGAAAGTGATCATCCCGCGGGGCGTGTCCACATGGTATGCGCCGATATGTTG
>CAYYYC010000197.1:363-1376 GCA_964475695.1 uncultured Rubrivivax sp. | reverse complement strand
GGCCGAGGCAACCCGCGTGCGACGGATGTAGTCGAGCAGGGAGGTTTTGCCATGGTCCACATGGCCCATGACGGTGACCACGGGTGCGCGCGGCAGAGCTTCGGCCTGCGTGGCGGCTTTTTCCTCCTCGAGGAAAGCCTCAGGGTCGTCGAGCTTGGCGGCAAATGCCTTGTGCCCCATCTCCTCGACAACGATCATCGCTGTCTCCTGATCGAGCTGCTGGTTGATCGTCACCATTTGACCGAGCTTCATGAGCTGCTTGATGACTTCGGCGGCCTTGACGCTCATCTTGTGGGCAAGATCGGCAACGCTGATCGTTTCCGGGACATGAACTTCCTGGACCACGGACTCTGCCGGCGCTCCAACGGCCGCTCCCTGATCACGGTCACCCCCCCGAGCGCGGCCCTTGGGTGCCCGCCAGCCGGCACGGGTCCCCGAGCTGGCGTCACCCCGAGTCTTGAGTGCCCTTTTCTTGGCCGCGTCATCGGCCCAACTCGACGAAAGCTTCTCGCTCTTGACTGACTTCTTTTCGCCAGGCTTTGGGGCCGTTGTCGGAGCGGCCTTGGCCCCAGGCTTGGCGGCAGCCTTGTGGATCGTTCCCTTGATCGTGGTCTCGGCGGGCTTTGCTTCCTCTTCCTTCTTGGCCACCAGCACCTTCTTGGGCGCGTTCATCATGTCCCTGATGGCGGCTGCCTCGGCCTCTGCTGCCTTGCGCCTCTTTTCCAAGTCGCCCAGGCGCTGTCGCTCCGCTGCGTCCGCATCCGCGGCCTTGACAACACGCGCCACGGGCTTGTTTGGGGCCTCGGCGCCGGCCGCCGGTGGGGCAGGCTCGCTTACATCCGGCCCTGCCGCGGGCAGGCTCTGGCCAGCAGGGCTGGCCTGGTCACCCTGGGGCTCCCGAACTGCCTCGGCGGGCTGCTCCGCGGCTGCTTTTTCCTTGGCGGCCTGTGCCTCCTTGAGTTCCTTGGCCTCGCGCTTTCGGCGCTTCTCAGCAAGCTCCTCTTCCTGCCGGC
>CAYYYC010000197.1:0-307 GCA_964475695.1 uncultured Rubrivivax sp. | reverse complement strand
ACCCTCATCGCGCTTGACGAAGACGCGCTTCTTGCGCACCTCGACCTGAATCGTCCTGGCACGGCCCGAGGAGTCAGCCTGCTTGATTTCACTGGTGCTCTTTCGAGTGAGCGTGATCTTCTTGCGCTCGGCGCCTCCAGTGCCGTGCGCTGAGCGCAGGAAAGTCAGAAGGCGCTCCTTGTCTCCCTCGGTCAGCACGTCCTCGGCGGAATGCTTGGCAACCCCGGCTGCGTGCAATTGCTCCAGCAGGGTTGCAGCCGGGCGGTTGAGCTCGGCGGCAAACTGTGCGACGGTGGTCACGGCCATT
>CAYYYC010000196.1:0-4250 GCA_964475695.1 uncultured Rubrivivax sp. | reverse complement strand
CCAAATCGGCCAACGACCGGCAGTCGGTGGGGTGAACGCCCCTCTCGTCGAACGCCTTGCGGTAGTGCTGCACATTGTCATAGGCGTGCTGCAGCGTCCACTGCAGCCGCTTGAGCTGCAGCGCGGAAATCTCATCCCGGCTCGCGCGCTCGATCGGGTCCAGCTCCTGGGGCGCGGGGGGTCGCACATCCACCATGGTGTCAGGCCTCCGTCTTTCCGTGCAGTCTGTCTTGTGTCGTGTGTCGCATGTCTTGTGTCGGGCCCGGGCTGAGGCGCTCAGGCCACCACCGGCTTGCCCTTGATCGTGTATGAGCGCCCGCGAAACAGGGCTATGCGCTGCCGCAGCTGGTTGCACACCTCCACGTCGTACACGCCGGTCCGGGAGGTCTTGTTCTGCTCGCTGCAGACGGCTGTGAGTCGATCGCCTGCGCGTGCCGGAGCCACAAGGCTGATGTCAAAGCCCGAAGCCACCGTGGTCTCGTTGTAGGCGTTGCAGGCAAAGGCGAAGGCGCTGTCGGCCAGTGTGGCGATGAACCCGCCGTGGCAGGTGGCATGGCCGTTGAGCATCCAGTGCTGCACCGTCATGGTGGCGATGGCCGACCCGGGCCCCACCTCGGTGATCTCGATGCCCATGTGGGCCGTGGCGTGATCGTCCTTGAGCATGGCCTGGCGCACCCGCTGGGCCAAGGCCATGGCTTGGGCGTCGGCGTTGTTGTGGTCCACAGTGGTGCCCTTCAGCGGTCGGTGAACACGGGCGGGCGCTTGGCCAGGAATGCCGCCATGCCCTCGCGGCAGTCGTGGGCCGCCGCAAGCTCGGCCTGCAGTCGCCCCTCCTCGGTCAACGCCGCCTCCAGGTCCAGCCCCTGCGCCGCATCGATGGCTCGGCGGGTGGCTGCCAGCGCCTTGACCGGCATGGCCGCCAGTCGCTCGGCCAGCGCCAGCGCGGCAGGCATGAGCTCCGCATCCGACACGCACTGCCAGATCAGGCCGATCTCCCGCGCCCGCACGGCAGTCAGCTTCTCGCCGGTCAGCGCCAGCCCGAGCGAGGCCGCACGGCCCACCAGGCGAGGCAGCAGCCAGGTGCCGCCGCAATCGGGCACCAGCCCGATCTTGGAAAAGGCCTGCACAAAGGAGGCGGATTCGGCTGCAATCACCAAGTCGCAGCCCAGGGCCAGGTTGGCGCCGGCGCCGGCAGCCACGCCGTTGACCGCAGCCAGCACCGGAACGGGCATGCGGCTGACCTGCAGGGCCAGGGGCTTGTAATGCTCGGCCACCAGATCGCCCACGGGCGGAGCCGACGGGTCAGTGAGCTCGGCAAGGTCCTGCCCTGCGCAGAAACCGCGGCCCGCGCCGGTGATCACGACGCAGCGCACCGAGGCCGCGCCGGCGGCGTCACTGAGCGCGGCGCGCAGCGCGTGATGCATCGGCAGGGTGAAGCTGTTGAGCGCGTGCGGACGGTTGAGTGTGATCACACGCACCGAACCCTGATCGCGGACCAGGACGGGATCTTCGGCTGAGGCGGGACTGGCGTTCATGCTGTGGCTGTGGCGTGGGGGCTCGCGCAGGAGATCGTTGCGCTTGCCGAAACCGTATCGTATAGTTAACCGACCGGTCGGTCAATTAATTAATGGATTCCCCATGCCCTGCTATTCACTGGACGGGCTGGCGCCCGTGGTCCACCCCAGCGCCTTCGTGCACCCGAGCGCCGAGCTGATCGGCGATGTCTGGGTCGGCGCGGGTTGCTACATCGGTCCCCTGGCCAGCCTGCGGGGGGATTTCGGGCGCATCGTCGTGCGCGAAGGTGCCAATGTGCAGGACAACTGCGTGATGCACGCCTTCCCCGGCAAGGACTGCGTGGTGGAGGCCGATGGCCACATCGGCCACGGCGCCGTGCTGCACGGCTGCACTGTGGGCCGCAATGCGTTGGTGGGCATGAATGCCGTGGTCATGGACGAGGTGCTCATCGGCGAATGCAGCATCGTGGCTGCCGGCGCCTTCGTGCGCGCGGGGATGGAGGTGCCCCAGCGCAGCCTCGTGGTGGGCGCGCCCGCAAGGGTGGTGCGCTTGCTGTCCGACGATGAGGTGCGCTGGAAGTCGCAGGGCACCCAGGTCTATCAGGCCCTGGCTCGGCGCTGCCATGCCAGCCTGGTGCCGACCCAGCCGTTGAGCCAGGCCGATGAGGCTCGTCCGCGGTTTTCGCCCGCGCAGCTCACAGCCGGGAACGAGGGCGCGGAACTGGGGCTCAAGCCCCTGGTGGAGCTCAAGCGCACCTGAGCCGGGCCCGGTCAGTACAGCAGTCCCACCAACCCGAGCGCGATCGAGGGAAACAGCAGCAGCAGCAGCAGCCGGGCCGCATCCCAGGCCAAGAAGGGGAACACCCCCTTGTAAGTCTCGCTCATCGGCACATCGCGCGCCAGATTGTTGACCACATACACGCTCAGACCCACCGGGGGTGCGGTCATGCCGATGCCCACGGTCATCAGCACGAGAATGCCGAACCAGATGGCTTTCATTTCGGGCGCCAGACCCCACAGGTCCAGCCCCATGATGGCCGGGAAGATCACCGGGATCGTCAGCAGCATCATGGACAGTTCGTCCATCACGCAGCCCAGCAGCACATAAAAGGCGAGCACCGCGCCGACGATCAGAAGCGGCGAGACCTCCAGCGCTCCCACCCAGGCCGCCAACGCTGCGGGCAACTGCGTCAGCGCCAGGCTGGCGTTCATCATGTCGGCGCCCAGAAAGATGAGAAAAATGGCCGCCAGATCGAGCTCACGGCGGGCCAGTCCCGCGATGAAGGTTGCCACCGCGCCGACCGCCGCCCCTTCGGTGGGCGAGAACGCCCCGCCGTAGATGCCGCCAAAGACCCCCAGAAAGATCAACGCGATCGGCCACACGCCCCAAAGCGCGCGGACCCTTTGGCCCCATCCCACGGCTGCGGTGGGCGGCGCCAGGTGCGGCTGCCAGCGGCAGATCAGGCCCAACACACCCATGTAGCCTGCCATGGCCAGCAGGCCCGGCACCATCGCCGCAGCAAACAGCTTGGCGATGTTCTGCTCGGTCAGGATCGCGTAGACGACCAGCGGAACCGAAGGCGGGATCAGGATGCCCAGCGTGCCCCCCGTGGCCAGGGTGGCTGTGCTCAGCCGTCCGGCATAGCCGTGAGCCTTCATCTGGGGATAGGCCACCTGAGTGATCGTGGCCGAGGTGGCCACCGCCGAGCCGCACACGGCCCCAAAGGCGCCGGCGGCCAGAAACGAGGCCATGCCCAGGCCTCCCTTGATGTGTCCCACCAAGGCCGCAGCGGCGCGAAACAGCGCCTGGCTCAAGCCGCCCTGCGTGGCGAACTGCCCCATCAGGAGAAAGAGCGGAATGACGCTGAGGTCGTAGACCGTCAGCCGGGCCACCGCGGCGCCCTTGAGGTGGTTGAGCAAGGCTGTCTCGTTGGTCATCACCACGTAGCCCAGCGCTCCCGGGATGAACATGGCCGCAGCGATGGGCACGCGCAACGCCATCAGCGCAAGCATGCCGCCGAACATCAGCAATCCGATCGATGCGCCGCTCATGGGCTTGGCGCGCCGCCAGGGGCAGCGCCACCCGGCGCCACGGGCCCATCGGGGCTGAAGACTTCCGGCAGCGGCCGCCCAGCCAGCAGCATCCCGGCCTGCCACAGGCCCACCAGCGCGGCCAACGCCAACCCCGGCGCCAGGCCCGCATAAGCCCACCACAACGGCAGGCCCAGGATCATCGTCTGCTCAAAGGCCTGGTGCGAGGCCAGGGCGCCAACCACAGTCCGCCAGGCCAGCAGCAGGCACATCGAGGCGATCAGCACACTGCCTGCCGCATCCAGGCTGCGCCGGAGGCGGTCGGACAGCCTCTGGGTGAAGAAGTCCACGATGATCTGTCCGCGTTGCCACTGGCACCAGGGAAGGCACAGGGAAATGCAGAGCGCAATACCGACCTGGGTGATCTCCACATCGCCAAGCACCGGCCGCCCCAGCAGTTGGCGCCCGGCGATGCTCCAGACCGATACGCAGGCCACGACCAACCCGATCAGGGCCGCAGCCAAGGCAAACCAGGTCGAAACCCCGCGGAGCAAGGCCTGCAAGCTCAACCCCTGGCAGCCCTGACGCTCTCAGAAAGGCAGCCTACTTGCGGAAACGGGCCAGGAGCTCACGCGCCTCGGCCAGCAAAGCCTTGCCGCTGGCGCCACGCTTGTCCATATCGGCCACCCACTCGTCATACAGCGG
>CAYYYC010000195.1:0-4265 GCA_964475695.1 uncultured Rubrivivax sp. | reverse complement strand
GACAGGGTGTTGTCCCTGGAGAAGAACAGGAGCATCGTGGCCATCAAGAATGTCACCATCAACGAGCCCTTTTTTCAGGGCCACTTTCCCTCACGGCCTGTCATGCCGGGCGTGCTGATGCTGGAGGCTCTTGCCCAGACGGCGGCCCTGTTGAGCTTCGAGTCGGCTGGCCAGGAGCCCGAGCCTGACATGGTGGTGTACTTCGTGGGAATCGACGGGGCGCGCTTCAAGCGGGTTGTGGAGCCGGGAGACCAACTACGGCTGCACGCCGAGATCGAACGGGCGCGTGGGGGCATCTACAAGTACAAGGCGCACGCCATGGTCGGCGATGAGCTGGCTGTGGAGGCCCAGCTCATGTGCACCATGCGCAGGGCGGGTTGACATCGTGGGGACACCATGACTGTCTCCCAGGTTCATCCGACGGCCATCATCTCCCCAGGCGCACAGATTGCTCCGGGCGTTGAGGTTGGTCCCTACGCGGTGATCGGTCCGAATGTGCGCATCGGCCCGGATTGTGTGATTGGTGCCCATGCGGTCGTTGATGGGCACACGACGCTGGGCCGCGGGAACCGCGTCTTTTCACATGCATCGATCGGCCAGGCGCCTCAAGACAAGAAGTACGCCTCGGAGCCCACGAGGCTTGAGATCGGCGACGGCAACACCATTCGGGAGTTCTGCACCATCAACACCGGAACGGTGCAGGATGAGGGAGTCACCCGGATCGGAGACGACAACTGGATCATGGCGTATGTGCACATAGCGCATGATGTTCGGCTGGGCAGCCACACGGTATTGGCCAACAACGCCACACTGGCCGGCCATGTCCATGTGGGCGATTGGGCCACCATCGGGGGTCTCACCGGAGTCCACCAGTTCGTCAAGATCGGCGCTCACGCGATGATCGGGTTCCAGGCGCATGTCGCGCAGGACGTCCCGCCCTTCATGACCGCAGACGGCCATCCCCTCGCGGTGCGTTCAGTGAACCTCACCGGCCTCAGGCGGCGCGGGTTCGATGAAACCCGTCAAGCCCTGATCAGGCGCATGCACCGCCTGCTCTACCGCGAGTCCCTGCCTCTGGCGCAAGCCATCGAGCGGATCGAGGCTCTGGTTGTGCGGGGCCGGGATTCCGAGGGAAATCCAGCGAGTGACCAGGCTCAGGCGGACGTCGCGCTGATGGTGGCGTTTCTTCGCGCTGCCGAGCGCGGTATCGTGCGCTGAGGAGGATGTGGACGCGCCAATGCCCGTGGGCCGACTGAGCCAGTCGCCCAGTCCGGCAGCCACCCGGGGCCCTCGGTTGGCCATGGTTGCCGGCGAGGCTTCGGGGGATCTGTTGGCCGCCCTGATGCTCGCGGGTCTCAAACGCCATTGGCCTGGGGTTGAAGCGTTCGGAATCGGCGGCTCCATGATGGCCGAGCAGGGCTTCGAGTCCTGGGCCGCCGCCGAGCGGCTGAGCGTTTTCGGGTATGTGAATGCCATCAAGCGCCTTCCTGAGCTGCTTTGGCTGCGCGGTGCCGCACGGCGGCGCATCGTGCGCCTGCGGCCTGACGCCTTTGTCGGCATAGATGCGCCGGACTTCAACTTTGGCCTGGAGACCTCACTCAGGCGGCAAGGCGTTCGCACGCTGCATTTTGTGTGTCCCTCCATCTGGGCCTGGCGAGCGCATCGAGTCGCAAGGCTTCGGCAAGCGGCTGACCATGTGCTGTGCCTGTTTCCATTCGAGCCAGCACTGTTGGCTTCCCACGGCATCCCGGCCACTTTCGTGGGCCATCCCCTGGCGGACGCCATTGAGCTTCATCCGTCGCAGCAGGCGGCGCGCGAGCGGCTTGGCCTGTCTCCATCCGCTGGGCCCTGGGTTGCGTTGCTGCCGGGCAGCCGCCGCGCAGAGATCAGGCATATCGCGCCGCTGCTGGTGGCCGCAGCCGAGCAGATGCTGACCCGCAGGCCGGAGCTTCGCTTCCTTCTGCCGTGTGCGCCGGGTCTGATGCAGGAGGTCCAGCCCTTGGTGAAGGGCTTGTTGGATCGGGGCCTGCTGACTCTTCTGGTCGGACAATCCCATGATGTTCTGGCCGCAGCCGATGTGGCTTTGGTCGCCAGCGGCACGGCCACGCTGGAAGCGGCCTTGTTCAAGTGCCCCATGGTGGTCGTCTATCGCCTGGCTGCCGCCGACTGGAGCCGCATGCGGCGCATGCGCCTGCAGCCCTGGGTGGGGTTGCCGAATATCCTCAGCGGAGAGTTCATCGTGCCGGAGCGTCTTCAGGATGACGCACGGCCCCAGACACTTGCCTCAGATGTCTTGGCTTGGCTGGAGGATGCGGCACGCGTGGCCCGCTACCGTGAGCGCTGCGGGCATCTGCACGAGCAGCTTAGGCAGGACACGGGGGCGAAATCGGCGCAGGTGCTGCGGGAGCTCCTGAGTGCGTAGCGCCTCGGGTTGTCAGAGGGCGGTGTCCCTCCACCGGCAGGAAGTGGAGCAACTGAGCCTTTCCTGGCACCGCAGCGGTCTGCTGGCCGGTGTGGATGAGGCGGGACGGGGCCCGTTGGCAGGGCCGGTGGTGGCGGCTGCCGTGATTCTCGACGCCGACCGACCTGTGCAGGGCTTGGCTGATTCCAAGGCACTCAGCCCCGGCCGCCGTGAGGCGCTGTATGACGAGATTCAGGCCCGGGCCCTGTGCTGCTCAGTGGCTGAGGCCAGCGTTCAGGAGATCGACACGCTCAACATCCTGCAGGCGACTCTGCTGGCAATGCGGCGTGCCGTGGAAGGCCTCCGGCTGGTTCCCGCCCTGGTGCTGGTGGATGGCAATCGGCTTCCCCCCCTGCGGATTCCGGCTGAGGCTGTGGTGAAGGGGGATGCCAGAATTCCAACGATTTCGGCTGCGTCCATTCTGGCCAAAGTGACCCGTGACCGCGCCCTGATGCGATTGCACGAGCAGTATCCAGATTACGGTTTCGCGCGCCACAAGGGCTACCCGACGCCGGATCATCTTCGGGCGCTGGCCGCCCTTGGCCCCACGACAGACCACCGCCTGAGCTTTGCGCCCGTTCGCCTGGCGGCCGCAGAGCAGGCCAAATCCGGATCCCGTGCGTGATGGCGGCCGTCCAGTCCTTGAGCTCTCGCGACAACCCCTTGTTGCTCAAGTTGCGCCGTCTCCAGGGGCGGCCAGGCGCCTATCGAAGCGAGGGGCAAGTCTGGCTTGAGGGCGACCATCTCTGCCGCGCTTGGACTGAGCGGGGTTGGCCAGTGCTTGATGCCGTGATCGATCAATCGGCTTGGGACGCCAGACCGGATTTGCGCGAATTGGCACTCCATGCCCCGCGCGTGGCGTTGCTCGCGCCGGGCCTGATGCGGCAGATCTCTGCACTGGATTCACCGGCGCAGATCGGCATGCTCGTGGCATTGCCTGCGCAGGGCGCTGCAGAGCTTGTGCCCGGGCTGCCGACCGTTGTTCTCGACCGACTGCAGGATCCCGGCAATGCGGGCAGCATCCTGCGCACCGCCGCTGCACTTGGGTTTGGGCAGGTTCTGGCACTGAAGGAGACAGTGGCTCTGTGGTCGCCCAAGGTGCTGCGGGCCGGCATGGGCGCGCATTTTTCGCTCTCGCTTGTCGAAGGGCTTGACCTTGCAGCCCTGGAGCCGCTCTCGGCCCACTTGGTCGTTGCCGATTCACGCGATGGGCAGCCGCTCGCGCAGGCGCCACTTCCTGCGTCTGCCGCCTGGGTTTTCGGGCATGAAGGAGCTGGGGTGGGCAGCGCTCTGGTGTCCATGGCACGCTGGCGCGTCAGGATTCCGCAGCCGGGTGGCCAGGAGTCGCTCAATGTGGCAGCCGCTGCCGCCATTTGTCTTTACGAGTCCCTTAGGCGCCGTCAGTAGACAAGCCTGTCGGGCCGAATGTCCCGCAGAATGGTAGTGGCGATCTCTTCGATGGACTTGTGGGTTGAGCTCAGCCATTCGATCCCGCTCAGGCGCATCATCTGTTCTGCGGCTGCAACTTCCATGCGGCAATTGTCCAAAGACGCGTAGCGGCTTGCCGGCCTGCGCTCATGCCGGATCTGGCTCAGGCGTTGCGGGTCGATCGTCAGGCCGAAGCACTTGCCCTTGTGTGGCGCAAGCGCATTGGGCAAGTGACCGCGCTCGAAGTCCTCCGGAATCAGCGGGTAGTTTGCCGCCTTGACACCATGCTGCATGGCCAGATACAGCGAAGTGGGCGTCTTTCCGCTGCGACTGACGCCGATGAGGATCACGTCAGCCTGCTCCAGGTTCCTCGAGG
>CAYYYC010000194.1:4035-4269 GCA_964475695.1 uncultured Rubrivivax sp. | reverse complement strand
CGCGATCAACCCCGAAGCCGGCTATTTCGGGGTGGCCCCGGGCACCAACCGCAAGACCAACCCCAATTGCATGGATTCCCTGCAGCGGGATGCGATCTTCACCAATGTGGCGCTCACCCCCGAGGGAGACGTCTGGTGGGAAGGGATGAGCGACACACCGCCGGCCGAGTTGACCGACTGGCAGGGGCGGCGCTGGACGCCGGCCATCGCTGCGCAGACCGGCGCCAAGGCCGC
>CAYYYC010000194.1:0-4022 GCA_964475695.1 uncultured Rubrivivax sp. | reverse complement strand
TCACCGTGGCAGCCACCAACAACCCTGTGCTCGACGCTGATTGGAACAACCCGCGCGGCGTGGCGATCGATGCCTTCATCTTCGGCGGGCGGCGCAGCACCACGGTGCCTCTGGTCACCGAGGCGCGCAACTGGGTCGAGGGCGTCTACATGGCCGCCACCATGGGCTCGGAGACCACCGCTGCGGCCGCGGGCCAGCAGGGTGTGGTGCGCCGCGATCCGTTCGCGATGTTGCCTTTCATGGGCTACAACATGAGCGACTATTTCCAGCACTGGCTGGCGCTGGGGCGCAAACTTGCCGCCGCGGGCGTCACCCTGCCGCGGATCTATTGCGTCAATTGGTTCCGCAAGGGGGCCGACGGCAAGTTCGTCTGGCCGGGCTATGGAGAGAACATGCGGGTGCTCAAGTGGATGCTTGAGCGCGTGGAAGGCCGCGCGCAGGGTGTGGAGCACGCTTTCGGGATTTCGCCGCGCTACGAGGACTTGTCGTGGCAGGGCCTCGAATTCAGCCGTGACCAGTTCGACAGCGTCATCAGCCTCGACCCTCAGGCCTGGAGGCAGGAGCTCAAGCTGCACGACGAACTTTTCAATCAGCTGGCTCAGCGCCTGCCGCCCGAGCTGCTGCAGACCAGGGCCCTGATCGAGCAGCGGCTGGCGGCCTGACAATGTCGGCATGAAAGCCGACTTGAACAACGCCGAGATCACCGAGCTCGACGACCTGCTGCAGCGCGCGCCGCAGCCGCTGCAGCCGCTGGATGTGGTTTCGCTGGACGGCTACCTTTGTGCCGTGGCGGTGCAGCCCTGCATCGTGGCGCCCCAGGCGTGGCTGGAGCGGGCCCTGGACACCGACGGCCAGCGTTGGCCGCCGGCGGACCTCGATGCGGCGTGGCTGAGCCGGGTTCGCGCGCTGATGTTGCGCCGCTACGAGGCCTTGGTTCGGGGCATGTCGCAGGACAACTTCTTCGACCCGGTGGTCAGCGACGCCTCGGCACAGGCCGCCGATGACGCGCAGGCCGGGGGCGAGGATGAGCTCGCGGGGCTGCCGGCGCACTCGCGGCCGCTCGTGCACTGGGCTTCCGGATTCCTCTACGGGGCGCAGGCCTTCGAGGGGCTGATGGGCCTCGAGGACGATGCTGTGCACCTGGCGATTTCGCGCATCCTGCGCCACCTGCCGCCCGAGACCGAGGAAGACCGGCAGCTGGTGGCCGAGCTCGACGGGCAGATTCCCCTGCGTGATGAAACCCACGCGATCGAGGATGTCGTCGAGGCCGCCGTGGCGCTGTGGGATCTCACCGCGCGGGAGCGCCTGGCGGTTCGGCCCGTGCAGCGTGAGGGCCTGAAGGTGGGTCGAAACGACCCCTGCCCCTGCGGCAGCGGCAAGAAGCACAAGCAGTGCCACGGCAAGAGCTGACGTGCAGCTGCAGATCCTGTCGGACCTTCATCTCGAAACCGAGGCCTTCGATCCGCAGCCTGCGCCCGGGGCCGATCTCCTGGTGCTGGCTGGAGACATCGACAGCTCCTGGGCGGGCTATGAGCGCTTTGCCGGCTGGCCCGTGCCGGTGCTGGTGGTCGCGGGCAACCACGAGTTCGACCGGCGCGAACTGCGTCAGGCGCTGCCGGCACTGCGCGACCTCTGCGCGAGGTGGGGCCTGATTCTTCTGGAGCAGGATGAATGGCGCCATGTGGCTGCAGACGGCCGCTGCATTCGATTCCTCGGCACCACGCGATGGAGTGACTTTGAGCTGTTCGGGCTGGAGCGCTTGGAGAAGTCGATCCGGGCTGGAAGCTATTTTCAGCGGGTGATGCAGGCCACGTGCGACGGGCAGGTGTTCGATGCTTCAGCGGTTCGGCAGGAGGCGCTGAGCTGCCGAGAGTGGCTGCTTCAGCGTCTGGCCCTCACGCCTGAGGGGGTCCAGGCCACGGTGGTCGTCACGCATTTCGCCCCGAGCCTGCGCAGCGCCGACCCGCGCTACGGGGGACAGCCGACCACGGCGAGCTTCTGCAATGCCGATGATGCGCTGATTGAGCATGCGGACCTCTGGATTCACGGGCATGTGCACTGGCGCCCCGACTACAGTGTGGCCCGCCGCACGCTGCCGGATCAGCCGGTGCGGCGCGCGCGCGTGGTCTGCCAGGCTCGCGGCCTGGCCGCCAAGGGCGAAACCGATGGCTTTGACCCGACTCGCCTGTTCCCCGTTTGACGCGGCGCAAAGCCCCTGGGAGTTGCGGGCCGCTAGACTTCCGGGGTCAATGGCGATTCGTCAAACTGAGAAAGTCCCGGATGAAGATTTTGCTGGCCGTCGATGGAAGCTCCTGCACCAAACGCATGCTGGCCTATGTGGCCGCACACGACGAGTGGCTGGGCTCCCACCACAGATATGACATCGTCACCGCGGTTGCGGCGGTGACCCCGCGCGCGGCTGCCGTGATCGACAAGGACACGCTCAAGGCTTACTACGAAGAGGAAGCCGAGAAGGTGCTCAAGCCGGTGCGTGCCTTCTTCAAGCGTCAGGTGCAAGGCGAGGCGCGTTTCCACGCCAAGGTTGGGCATCCCGCCGAGCAGATCGTCGCGGCGGCTTCCAAGCTGAAGCCGGACCTGCTCATTCTGGGCTCGCACGGCCACGGCAATCTCGGCAACCTGGTCATGGGCTCGGTGGCCACCCGGGTGTTGGCGATGACGAAGGTGCCGGTGCTCCTGGTCCGCTAGGCGCCGGAGCCTCGGGACGGGCGCCGTCGGGCGGGTGCCCGACGCCGTGGACGGCTGTGGTCTGCCAGGAGAAGGCAGCCCCTGACCAGGCTCTCCACCGCCTCATCCATCGTTGCGGGGGGTTCCAGGGAGTCGATTTCAGCCAGCAGTGCGTCGGCGTCTTCAAGGTCTTCGGCTTGAAGGTGCTGGTAGATCTGCGCCAAAGCCTCGATCAACTCAGCGTCGTCGCTCCCCGGTCCCTCGGTCAGCTCGGGAAACTCACTGCATGCCGCGGCAAAGCCGAGCACCCAGGGGCGCACGGCCTCGCTCGGCAGCGTGGCGGCTTGGACATCCGTGACCCACGGGTCGAACCACTGGCGATGCTCGATGAGTTCGTCGAGCTCCCGATGACGCCGGGTCACCAGTGCCTCCAGGCGATCTTGGCCGGCCCAGCGGCCCTGTCCCCCTGGACGGCCCGCCTCATCGGTCACCCAAGGCAGCCAGCGTGAAGCGGCGACCGGTTGCGGCTGCAGCAGGACGCCCGCCAAGAAACCATCCAGCGCCGAGAGCTCCAGCGGCTGAAGCGGCTCGGGCACCTGCGCCAGCAGCTCGTCGATCTCCTGCGGGTCAACCGGTGATGAGCCCGCTTGCCCCGCCCTGGCGGTGGGGGCGCGGCGCGGAGTGTGGGAACTGTTCACCGCATGATTGTCGCCGCGCTGAGCCTGAGCGCCGGCAGATGTGCCCGCCGAGCCTTAGACTGCGGCGCATCGGGGCGCCAGTCTGTCGGCGCCGCCACGAGACACCGACCAGGAGACTGCCATGGGCGCGCCGCAACCCTTCACCGCAAACGCTGATGTCACCCACTGGATTGGCGGTCGGCGGGTTCCGTCCGGATCCGCTCGCCGACAGCCGATCTACAACCCGGCCACCGGCGCAGTGGCGCGCCAGCTTCATTTGGCCGACGAGGCCGATGTGCACGCAGCGGTGGCCAGCGCGCGCGGCGCCTTCGAGGCCTGGGCCGACACCCCGCCGATCCGCCGCGCCCGAGTGCTCAACCAGTTCCTTGCCCTGGTCAACCAGCACAAGGACGCCCTGGCAGCGATGATCACGGCCGAGCATGGCAAGGTGTTCACCGACGCGCAGGGCGAGGTGATGCGCGGCATCGACATCATTGAATTCGCATGCGGCGCGCCGCAGCTGCTCAAGGGCCAGTACACCGATCAGGTTTCCACCGGCATGGACAACTGGACGATGCGCCAGCCGCTGGGCGTGGTGGCCGGCGTGACCCCCTTCAACTTCCCGTGCATGGTGCCGTGCTGGATGTTCCCCGTGGCCCT
>CAYYYC010000193.1:0-4272 GCA_964475695.1 uncultured Rubrivivax sp. | reverse complement strand
CAGCGGCATTGTTGTTGACCGCCGTCGCTGCCTGGGCTCCGGTGAATTCACGCAGCAGGCCTTCGATGTGGTCGTCACGGTCGCCGCGGCTGCCGCGGGCCAGATCGAACTCCAGGTTGCTGTAGCCCTGCATCACGGCCATCACCGCATCGATGGCCTCCGGCGCCATCACGGCGCGGCCCAGGTTGGTGTGCAGCACCGTTCCCGTGAGGTTGAAGACGGGCCTCAACTCGGGGCGGGCCTGCCGTTGGAGCCGCTCCTGAACCAGGGCATCGAATGCCTCGGCGTCAAAGGCCGCTGCGGCACCCGCGGACGCACCGGCGTCCCGCCAGGCCTGAAGCTCGTCCCGCGCAGCCTGCAGCGTGGCCTGGCGGCCGTGGGCCGCCTGCAGCGCCTGAAGGGCGGCCCGTTCGAGCAGACGGTCCATCGCTGGCGGACGCCGTCCGCTTGCCGGCGAGGGCTGCTGAGGAACGGTTTGAGGGACGGGACTCGTTTTCGTGTTCATGCGCGCAAAGGCTGTGGCGGAGGTGGGTGGGAGTCGAACCCACCTGGGACTGCTGGGCAGCCCCACCCGGTTTTGCAGACCGGACGCCCCACCGGGGGACGATCCGCCTCCTGCGGCAATCGCATCAGCCGCCGAACATCTTGCGTGGGTCGCGTTTGAAATGGCGCCCCACCGCATCACGCTCGGTCAAGCCGATCTCGTCGAAGTACTCTACCAAAGGCACAGAGAGGTGACGGCTGACGCCCGCTGATTCCCTCAAATCGCGCACATTGAGGCGGCGCTCGGGTGAAGCATCGGCCAGAGCTTTCGCCCGCAGGCTCAGCTCGAGCATCTGTCCGGTCTGGAACCAGTACTCCGAGCCGACCGGATGGACCTTGCCCATGCGTTGCAGGCGCTGCAAAGTGCGCAGCACCTGATCCTTGCGCAGGCTGCGGTCGCGCTCAAGCAGTTCACTCAGGCGCGGCGGCAGAAAACCGCCCTCATCCAGCCAAGGCTTGATGCGCTCCCAAATCAGCTTTTCGGTGCCCTGAAGCGCGGCTTCGTGGCCGGCCAGGGCCAGCGCTGCGCCATTGCGCCTCAGGGTGGCATCCCGCACCATCTGCACCAGCAGCAGGGCAAACACCGCCGAGGACGGCTTGTCGCGCACCTGACGGGTGAGCTGCTCCTGGCTCAGTCCCGGGCTGTCGGGGCTGCGCTTGTGGTGGCTGGCCAAGGCCTCGGAAATCCGCTGCCGATAACGATCCAGATGGGCCACCGAAAACCACAGCGCCGAATCGCCCTCGCCGATGCATGCATGCGGCAGTTCAGCAGCCACCTTCTGCTCCAGCGACTGCAGCGCAGGTTCGGAGAGATTCCAGGCCAAGGCGAACGGGCGGCGCGCAACGCCATAGGGCGACTCGAGCGACAGGAGCGCCTGCAGCGCCGACTCGGGGCTGGGAGCCTCCATCGCGCGCAGGGCGTGAATCAGTTGCGTGCGATGGCGTCGGGTGGGTGGTGCAAAGGGATCGACCACCCGGCCGCCGCCCATGGTGCGAAGGGCCGACTGGTCCCGGATGATGAACCGGTCCGAGCGCAGCGCGCCGATCGGGCGATCCAGATCGAACTGCACGAGCGCATCGGTGCCCGGTTCCAGTGCGCCGCCTTCCAGCAGCGCGACCCGCGCGTTGACATCTTCAGCGCCGATGTGCAGGTGGATCGGGGTCCAGTGGGCCAGCGCCTTGGCCTCGGTGGGCAGCAGCCGAAGGCGTGCGGCGATTCGCTGCGTGGGGGAATGCAGTGCGTCGGCCACAAGCCAGTGCCCGCGCTGAACCTGCTGCTTTTCCACACCCGCCAGGTTCACGGCCAGGCGCTGTCCAGCCCCACCTTCATCGGCCGCGAGGTTTTGGGCATGCAGCCCGCGCACGCGCGCTTCCAGGCCACTGGGGCTCAACCGAAGGCGGTCGCCCACGCGCACTCGTCCGCTGACGGCCGTGCCCGTGACCACGGTGCCGATGCCGGAAAGCGTGAAGCTGCGGTCCACCGAGAGACGGAAGAGGCCCTGATCTGCGCGGGGAGGCAGGGCCTGCCGCGCCTGGTCCAGATGGGCTCGCAGCGCATCCAGGCCCTGGCCCGTGAGACTGGAGACTGGCAGCAGCGGCGCATCGGCCAACGCCGTTCCCGCCAGGAGTGCGCGCATCTCCTGCTCAAGCTGTTCCATGCGGGTTCGATCAACCAGATCACACTTGTTGAGCACGACGGCGCCGCGTCGCAAGCCCAACAGGTCCAAGATCGCCAGATGCTCGCGCGTCTGCGGCATCGGTCCGTCATCGGCGGCCACCACCAGCAGCACATGGTCGATGCCGGTGGCGCCGGCCAGCATGTTGCGCACAAGCTTCTCGTGGCCAGGCACATCGACGAAGCCCAGCACCTGCCCATCCGGCTGCGCCTGGTAGGCAAACCCCAGGTCCACCGTGATGCCGCGCTCCTTTTCCTCCTTCAGGCGGTCTGCATCCACGCCGGTGAGGGCCTTGACCAGTGAGGTCTTGCCGTGGTCGATGTGGCCTGCGGTGCCGACAATCATGGAAGGGCTCTGGGGAGGAGGTTGGTCGAACGAGGGATGCTACACGCCTGCCGCGCCGGCGACCCTGTGGGCCGCATGGGCCATACGGACTGGGGGACAATCTGCGGGATGCAAGTGCCCTTGCCTGATTCCTCGCCTGCGGCCGCGCCTCAGCGGACCGTGCCCCGCATGACCCAGGCCGGCAGCGCACTGACTCGTGAAATCGAGATCCTGGATGAGTTCGGCCAGCGCCGAACGATCGCCATTCCCATCGAGCGGCCCCTGACGGTCTTTGTGGACAAGCGCGAGCTGGTTACGCTGATGACCCTGGGCTCGGCGCCCGAGTTGCTGGTGTTGGGATATCTGATCAACCAGCGCTTGGTCAGCTCGCCCGACGAGGTGCAGGCCATCAGCGTGGACTGGGATGTGGAGGCGGCTGCCGTGACCACCCGCGTGGGCATCGGGCAGATCGAGGAGCGCACGGCCCGGCGTGTGGTCACCACCGGCTGCGGCCAAGGCACGGTCTTCGGCGATGTGATGGCCGGGCTGGAGGCGATTCGGCTGCCCGATGCGGCCACCGCCCGCATCCGGCAAGGCACCCTGCACTCGGTGCTGGAGGCGATGCGGCGGCAGGACAGCGTGCACCGCCGCGCCGGCAGCGTGCATGGCTGTGCCTTGTTCCAGGGCAGTGAACTGATGATGTTTGTGGAAGACGTGGGGCGACACAATGCCATCGACGCGATTGCCGGCTGGATGGCGCTCAACGGCGTGGCCGGCGGCGACAAGCTCTTCTACACCACGGGGAGGCTGACCAGCGAGATGGTGATGAAGGCCGCGCACATGGGCGTGCCCATGATCGTCTCGCGCAACGGTGTCACGCAGATGGGTCATGACTTGGCCAGCCGGCTGGGCATGGCGCTGTTCGGGCGCGCCTCCAACCGACATTTCCTGTGCTACTGCGGTTTTGAGCGCTTCGACTCCGAGCCCGAGCCGATGAGGCCTTCGGTGCGGGTGGTCGGCGCCTCAGGCATCGAGCCCTAGCCGCACTCCAGGGCTGCTTGTGGCCTAGCGCAGGGCGCCGGCGTGCAGGTCCCGCAGGCGCACCGGGCCAGCTTCATCGTCGATCGCCTGGCGCAGCTCGCGACAAAGGCGCAGGGCAAAGAGCAGCTCGGCACAGACGAACATTGGGGCCACCAGCAGGCCAATGAGGTCGTCCATGAAGGCGGGCTTGCGCCCCTCGTAGTAGTGGCCGATGAACTGAATGACCCAGCCACCGACAAACAGCGCGGCGCCCCAGGCGACCCATTGATCGGCCGCCTGGCCGGCGATCCAATGCGAGGCCATCATGAGCCCGGCGTTGGCGGCAATGACGGCCAGCGTGACTGGCCAGCAGCCGCGCGTCAGGTACCACAGGGTGGCAGCGGCCCAAAGCGCCCAACCGGGGCTCAATGCCCAAGGCGATCCGGGGCTCAGAGGAATGGCCGGGTGGGACAGGAGAACCCCGAGCCCGAGAACGATCAGCGGGATGCCCACCAGATGGGTGGCGATGTTGCGTGGGTCGCGGTGGTAGCGGGCATATTCAATGAGCAGGGAGGTGGTGTCGCGCATTCTGGTCCTCCAGGTGCAGGCTGAAGCGGGCTGCCGTCAGTCTTGATGCTACTGCCTTGGGCGCTGACCAGCCTTCGGGGCTTCCCTAGAATCTCGGCTCCACAGTCAGGAGCCCCGATGA
>CAYYYC010000192.1:0-4310 GCA_964475695.1 uncultured Rubrivivax sp. | reverse complement strand
TCCCAGGCGCACGATCTGCGCGATGTTGTGGCGCGTGCGGCCGGGCGTGCACTCGCGCAGGAACTGCAGGCCCCAGAGCCACTGCCGCATGTCCGAGCGCAGGCGAAAGAGCAGGGGCGCGTCCTCCTTGCCCAACCACTTGAGCACCTTCAGCGGCGCACTGGGGTTGGCCCACGGCTCCGCATGGCTCACCGAAATCTGGCCGCCGTTGGCAAAGCTGGTTTCGGCGGCCGGGGAGGCCTGGCGATCGACCACCACAACCTCGTGGCCCTGCTGTCGCAGGAAGTAGGCGGAAGTCACGCCCAGCAGGCCGGCTCCGAGAACGATGACTTTCATGGTCAGATTTCTCCCTGGACCTCGATCCGTGTGCTTGAGCGCGCTCAGGCGCTCAGAAAGCGCCGCGCCAGAAGCACCCAAAAGGCGCTGCCCACGGCAATGTTGTCGTCGTTGAAGTCGTAGCCTGGGTTGTGCACCATGCAGCTGCCAGATCCCTGGCCATTGCCGATGAGCAGGTAGCTGCCGGGCACCTTCTGCAGCATGAAGGCAAAGTCCTCGCTGCCGGTCAGCGCAGGGGCCTGCGGGTTCACCCGCTCGGATCCCACCAGCTCGCGGGCGATCCCGCGCGCGAATTCGGTGGGCTCGGGCGCATTGACCAGCACCGAGTAGCCCTCCCGCCAATCCACATCGGCCTTGACGCCAAAACTCTCGGCCTGAGCGTTGGCCAACGCCAGGATGCGATCGTGAAGCAGCTGGCGCACGGCCGGATCGAGCGCTCGAACGCTGAGCTCCAGCGTGGCGCTGGCCGGGATCACATTGTTGGCCTGGCCAGACTGCAGCGCGCCGACGGTGACGACTGCGGTCTGCTGCGGGTCGACATTGCGCGAAACCACGGTCTGCAGCGCCATCACCAGGCTGCAGGCGGCCACCAGCGGATCGGCTGCGCGGTGCGGCATTGCGCCGTGGCCCCCGACACCGCGAATCGTGATGGTGGCGTAGTCGCTTGACGCCATCATCGGGCCCTCGCGCAGCCACAGATGCCCCTGGGGCACGCCCGGCATGTTGTGCATCGCAAAGACGGCATCGCAAGGAAAGCGCTCGAACAGTCCGTCCTCCATCATCCTCAAGGCGCCGCCGCCCCCTTCCTCGGCGGGCTGGAAGATCAGGTGAAGGGTTCCGTTGAAGCCGCCTGTCTGGGCCAGATGCTCGGCTGCGGCCAGGAGCATGGCGGTGTGGCCGTCGTGGCCGCAGGCGTGCATGAGGCCGGGGCGCCCGCTGGCCCAGGGCCGGCCGGTCTCCTCCTGGATGGGCAGCGCATCCATGTCAGCCCGCAGCCCGAGCGCCCGGCCGGAACTTCCGCGTCTGAGCGATCCCACGACCCCGGTGCCACCCAGGCCGCGCGTGACCTCGTAGCCCCAGGCCTGCAGTCGGCTGGCCACCGCTTCGGCGGTGCGGTGCTCGTCAAAGGCCAGCTCCGGAAATCGGTGGATCTCGCGGCGCAAGGCGGTGAAGGCCTCGGCCTTGGGGCGCAATTCATCCAGGACGGCGGACATGGGCGGCAACCTCCGCCTTACTGCGCTTCGAGCTTGATCGAGCGGGCGATGGCGCGAAAGCGGGCCGTCTGGGCTTCGTACTCCCTGGCGGCGTCGGCCAGGCTGAGCATGGGAGGCACATTGCCGCCGATCTTGGTCAGCTCGGCCTTGGCCGCACCATCACCCATTGCGGTGGTCAGCGCGCGGTTGAGGGCCTGCACGATCGGCTCCGGCGTGTCCTTGCGGACAAAGTAGCCCGTCCAGGTGTTGAAGGCAAAGTCCTTGATGAACTTGCTGTCGTTGATGCTGGGGTACTTGGCCAGGAACGGGGCCTCGACCTTACCGGCGGGAGCCAGCGTGGCCAGCACCTTCAGTCGTCCCTGGTCGGCCAGGCCGATCGTCTGTTCGCCCACGACCAGAAAGGAAACGTCCACCGAGTTGCCGCCCATGTCCTGCAGCAGAGGCGCCATGCCCTTGTAGGGGATGTGGACCATTTCGGCCCCAATCTTTTGGGCAAAGTGTGCGCCAAGCACATGGTAGAACGAGCCCACGCCCACGCTGCCGTAGGTCAGCGGCTTGCCGGCCGCCGCCGACTTGCGAGCCAACTCCACCAGCTCATCGACGCTCTTGACAGGCAGGCCCGGCCGCGCCAGAACCGCCAAGGGGAAGGCGCCGATCATCTGCACGAAGCGGAAGTCCTCGGCCTTGTACTTGACCGCCTGCAAAGCCAGGGGCGCCAGGATCAGCTCATTGGGCGAGCCCTGATAGATGTAGTGGCCATCGGCCGGAGCGCCCAGAACCTTCTGCGCGCCCAGCGCGCCACCCACGCCGCCCAGGTTTTCGACAATCACGAGTTGGCCGAGCGCCTTGTTCAGAGGGCGCTCGACGATGCGTGCGATGGTGTCGGAAAGCCCCCCGGCCGGGTACGGCACCATGAGGTTGATCGGCTTGCTGGACAGCCCTTGGGCTGCCGCGCCGCTGCACAGCAGGGCGGCTGCCAACAGGGCCAGGCCGCGGCGGGTGGAATGGATCAAGAGTGACAGGCGGTTCATGGTTGTCTCCTTCCCGATGGGGGTTGTTCGCTGGGCGCTGCGCTCGGGGCTGTCCCAAGTCAGCATCAGGGGCGGGCGTCATGGCCTCTTGAGGCAACTTTAGGAAGCCATCGAACGATAGTCCAATGCATTGTTTTTTGCATTACGATGCATTTCACTCATAATCTTGAATCATGACACTGGTGCAGCTTCGGCACTTCGTGGCACTGGCCGAGGCCGGGTCCTTCAGCCGGGCCTCGGCGCAGGTCTTCCTTACCCAACCTGCGCTCAGCCGCAGCATTCAGGCCCTCGAGCAGGAGTGGGGCGGGCCGCTGTTCGACCGGGTGGGTCGCAGGATCGAGCTCACGGCCTTTGGTCTGGAGGCGCTGCCCAGGGCGCGGCAACTGTTGGAAGACGCCGGGGAATTGCAGCGCAGCGGGGCGCAGATTCGCCAGGCCCAGGCCGGAACGCTCAGAGTGGGCATGGGCTCGGGAGCCGGCGCGATGCTGATGACCCCGCTGCTCATGGAAGTGGCCCAGAACCACCGCGGCTTGCGGGTGGAAGTGGCCCGTGGGCGCACCGAGCTGCTGGTGCAAGCCCTCAGGGCGCGGCAACTGGACGTGCTGGTGGTCGATGCCCGCTCCCTGCAGCCGGATCCGGACCTGCGCACCGAATTCCTCCACGAGATGGCCGGCGCCTTCATGGCGCGGCCGGACCATCCGCTGGTCCGCAGGGCTCGGCCCAGAAGCAGCCTGCGCTTCGAAGACCTGTGTGCCTACCCGATCGCCTCAACACCGCTGTCCGACGAGGTGGCTCGCATCCTCGTCCAGCGCTATGGGCCTGCGGCCCATCCGGCCCACTGCGTCACCCTGCGCTGCGAGGAAATCCCCAGCCTGGTGGAAGTTGCCCTCAAGACCGACGCCGTGGTTCTGGCCGTGCGCGGGGCCGCGCGGGGCCTGGTGGAACTGCCCATGCAGCCGGCCTTGGCCAGCACGGCGCGGTTTGGTCTGGTGACACTGGCTCGGCGCAGTGAGCACCCGGCCGTGCCCATCATCCGGGTGCTGATGGATCGCTTGATGCGGTGATCCGCGAAGCGCTGCGGCCGAGGGGGAATTCGGCCATCCTGTGGCCAAAGCCGCAAATGCCTCTAGGATGCACCCAACGGAGCCGCGCAAACCGACGGCCCTGCCATTTGAAGGAGACCCCCATGACCCATGGATTCCCCCGCCGCGCGGTGCTCGGTGCCTCTGCCGGCCTGGCTGCGGCCGCTGTGGCCCTGTCCTGCCTGCCCGGCGCCGCTCTGGCCCAGGCCTGGCCCTCCAAGCCGGTGACGATCATCGTGCCCTTTCCTCCCGGAGGCGGCACCGATGCCTTTGCCCGGCCGCTGTTCGCAGCCATGACCAAGAACACCGGGCGCCAGTTCCTGATCGACAACAAGGGCGGCGCCGGAGGCACGCTTGGCGCAGGCCTCGCCGCCAAGGCCGCCGCCGACGGCTACACCTTCTTCATGGGTGCGGTCCACCATGCGATCGCCCCGTCGATGTATCCCAAGCTTGACTACAACATCGAGACGGACTTCGTGCCTGTGGGACTGGTCTCCAGCGTGCCGCAGGTCATCGTCGTCAATCCCTCGCGGGTGCAGGCCACGAATCTGCGCGAGTTCCTGGCCCAGGTGAGAGCCAACCCCGGCAAGCTGAACTACGGCTCGGCCGGCAACGGAACCTCGCACCATCTGGCCGGCGAGCTCTTC
>CAYYYC010000191.1:0-4380 GCA_964475695.1 uncultured Rubrivivax sp. | reverse complement strand
CATGCGCAAGTCAGACGGCAGCTACACCTATTTCGTGCCCGATGTCGCCTATCACATCCACAAGTGGGAGCGAGGGTTCTCGCAGGTGATCAATGTGCAGGGCAGCGACCATCACGGCACCATCGCGCGGGTGCGCGCGGGCCTGCAGGCGGCCGGAGTCGGGATTCCCCAGGGATGGCCCGACTATGTGCTGCACAAGATGGTCACCGTGCTCAAGGGCGGCGAGGAAGTGAAGATCTCCAAGCGTGCCGGCAGTTATGTCACCCTTCGCGATCTCATCGACTGGACCAGTCGGGATGCGGTGCGCTTCTTCCTCATCAGCCGAAAGGCGGACACCGAGTTCGTCTTCGATGTGGACCTGGCGCTGAAGCAGGATGACGAAAACCCCGTGTTCTATGTGCAGTACGCCCATGCCCGCATCTGCTCGGTCCTGGAGCAGTACACCCAAGGCGGCGCCAGCCTCCAGGGCTTGGAGTCCGCCGACATGAGCAGGCTCACCGCGCCGGCCGAGGACGCGCTCATGCTCCGGCTGTCACAGTACCCGGAGGTGCTGGCCGGCGCCGCCGAAGACCTGGCTCCTCACGACCTGGCCTTTTATGCCCGGGATCTCGCTGGAGCGTTCCACTCCTACTACGCGGCCGAGCGCTTTCTGGTGGCCGATGCCGCCGTGGCGCGCGCCCGCATGGCGCTCCTCCAAGCCACGCGCCTGGTGCTGTCCAGCGCCTTGGCCGTGGTGGGTGTCAGTGCTCCGCAGCGAATGGAGAGAACCCTGCAAACCGAGGCTGCCGCATGAGTCGATACCGCTTTGGCCAGTCGGGTGGAACGCTTCTGGGCCTGATCGTGGGGTTGCTCGTGGGGCTGGGCGTGGCCCTGGCGATCGCGCTTTATGTCAGCAAGGTTCCCATCCCTTTCGTGGACAAGCTGCCCCAGCGCACCCCCGAACAGGACTCGGCCGAGGCCCAACGCAACAAGGACTGGAATCCCAACGCGCCATTGGCCACAAGGGCTGGAGCGCCACCGTCTTCGCCGGCATCCGGCCCGTCCGAGGCCACCGCCACACCCTCAGGCGCCTCTGCCAAGCCTGCCGCGCCGGCCAGCGCCCCGACACGGCAGCCTGCAGACAAGCGTCCGGAAGTCACCGGGCTGTTCATTCAGGCCGGCGCGTATTCCAAGCCCGAGGAAGCTGAGCAGCAGCGAGCCAGGCTGGCGATGCTCGGCTTCTCCGCGCGCATCTCCGAACGCGATCAGGGTGGCCGGATCGTCTACCGGGTCAGACTTGGGCCCTTCGAGACGCGGGAAGAGACCCAGGGACCCATGGACCGCCTTCAGGCCGCCGGCATCGAAGTCAGCCTGGTCAAGGTCGAGCGCGGCACAGGTCCGTGAATCCACAGGAGCAAGCATGAAGCGACGCGATTTCCTCGAGCATCCCGCCAAGGGGGGTCTGTGTCTTTGGGCCCTCGGTGGCATGCTGCCGGGCTTGGGCCATGCGCAGCCCGCGCAGTTCATCGAGGGCCGTGACTTTCGCCGGCTCAGTGCTCCGGCGCCGGTGCCCGGCCACGGCAAGATCGATGTGGTGGAGTTCTTCTGGTATGGGTGCCCGCACTGCTACGCCCTGGAGCCTGCCTTGGAAGCCTGGGTGGCGCGTCTGCCCCAGGATGTGATGTTCCGCCGCATGCCCGTCATCTTCGGGGCTCTGCACGAGGCCCATGCGAGACTCTACTTTGCGCTGGAGGCCATGGGGCAGTTGGGCACCGTGCACAAGCGGATCTTCACCGCGTTGCATGTCCAAAAGCGGCGACTGGACAAGTTCGATGAGATCGCCGGCTTTGTGGCCGAGCAGGGCGTGGACCGTACCGCGTTCACCCAGGCCTACAACGCCTTTGGCGCGGCATCCAAAGTGCGCCAGAGCCAGCAGCTGGCGCAAGCCTACGGGTTGGAGGGCGTCCCGGCCCTGGGCATTGGTGGCCAGTTCCTGACCGCAGGGTCCATGGCCGGCAGCAACGAGCGCGCCCTCAAGGCGGCTGAATTCCTCATCGCCCGGTTGCGTAGGCCGGCCTGAAGCAGGCCAGAGCCTGGGTCATCAGTCGCTGCAGCGCCAGCCACGGGTCGGTGGGCCAGGCTGCATCACCCAAGCCCTTGAGCACGCCGTCGACCACACTGGCGGCCTGAACGAGTGCAGCCAGTTCGTCCGTTGAAACTCTGGGCACCAGCCTCTCGAACAGCCTCTCCTTCACGCCCCAGACCCTTTGCTCGCGCAGCACCAGAGGCAGGGGACGGCCCTGCTGCAGGGCATCCTTGACCCGCCACAGCGCCCGCAAGTCCTCGGCCAGGGTCCAGTGCACCCGCACCGGAGCCTCACCGCAGGCGCGCAGGCCCTCGAGCATGCGCTGCGCCCGTGCGGCCTGACACGCCAGAACCGCCTCGGAGAGCTTGAAGGCGTCGTAGCGGGCGACGTTGACCACCGCGTCCTCGACCTGCTCCCAGCTCAAAGTGCCTTGGGGGCACAGCAGCGCCAGCTTCTGGATTTCCTGGTGGGCCGCCAAGAGATTGCCTTCCACCCGATCGGCCAGAAAGGCAAGAATTCGCTGGGCCTGCTCACCGCTGCCCGGGCTCAGGCCCTGCGCTGCCAGACGGGTGGCGATCCAGGACGGCAGATCCTTGCGTTCCACTGGATCGATTCGGATGCTCACCCCAGCCGCTTCCAGAGCCCCAAACCAGCTGCTGCTGGTTTGCTGGCGGTCCAGCCGTGGAAGAAAGATGATGATGCAGACATCGCTGCTCAAGCTCTGGCAGAGCTGCTGCAGGGCCTGGGATCCCTCCTTGCCGGGCTTGCCTGAAGGGATGCGGATCTCGATGATCTGCCGTTGCGCAAACAGGCTCAGGGCTCGGGTGCTGGCCAGAACGCCGCTCCAGTCGAAGTGGGCACCGCTGACGGTGTGCACCTGGCGCTCGGCATGCCCGGCGGCGCGGGCGGCCTGGCGGATCGCATCCCCGACTTCCTGTGTCAGCAGCGCATCGTCACCATGGATGACGTACAGCGGAGCCGGCGCGGACGCGCCATCCCTGAGGTGGTCCGTGATCCGATCTGCCCGCAACTGCATGCCTACCCCGAGTGTCCCGACGCCGGCACGGCCTCAAGCCTGCGCACGATCTGCAAGGCCACATCGCGCTCGACCGCACGGAAGATCTCTTCCTCCTCCTGCGCCTTGGCCAGCGCTGCACTCTCGTTGGTGGCCATGTCCCGCTGAAGCACGAGCTCGGTGGAGTCGATCAGAAGCCTGCCCTGGGGGAGGGCCAGCGAGAAACGCACCCGCAGCCGCAGCGCCAGTTCGCGCACCAATCCGGAGGCCGTCAAGCCCGTGACCACGCGCTCGCGCTGTGCACTCTCGATCCGAAGCACAAGCTGCGACTGCGCCGGCGTGTCAACGATCTGAACGCGGCCGCCGAGCTGGCGGCGCAGTTCTTGGCCGAGATGGGAGCGCGCCTCGATGCCCACAAGGCTGATGCGGGAAAAGCTCAGGGGCGCCGCGCCGCGCAACTTGAAGCCACAGCCCTGCAGGCTGGCCAACACCGCTGCCACGCCAATCCTGCGCATGGTGCTGCGCCGGCCTGCGACCGCCTGGGCGATTCCACTCCCAAGCCCCGGCCGCATCACAGCACCACGTTGACCAGGCGCCCCGGAACAACCACCACCTTGCGGGCGGCCTTCCCCTCGGAGAACCGTGCGAACTCGGGACTGGCCAGGGCGGCCGCCTCGATGGCCTGCGCATCGGCCTGGGCCGGCACTCGAATGCTGCCCCGCATCTTGCCGGCGATCTGCAGCACCAACTCGACTTCGTCCCGCTCAAGCGCCGTGGCGTCGACCTGCGGCCAGGGGGCGTCGAGAAGCTCGCCCACGCGCCGGGCCAGGCCCAACTCGGTCCACATCACGTGGGTCACGTGGGGGCAGACGGGATAAAGGGCTCTCAAAAGCACCGAGAGGCCCTCGCACAGGGCGGCGGCGTCCCCAGGGCCGCCATCGGGCGTGAAGTCCTCGAGCGTGTTGAGCAGTTTCATGCAGCCCGACACCACGGTGTTGTACTGCATGCGCTCATAGTCGTAGCTGACCTGCTTGAGGACCCGGTGCACCTCGCGGCGCAGGTCCTTGGCTCTGCTGCCCAGCGGCGCTTGGTCAAGATTGGCGCTCGTGGCCTCCAGCATCAGGGACTCGTGCCGTGCGCCGAGCGCCCAGAGACGCCGCAGAAAGCGGTGCGAGCCCTCGACGCCCGCGTCGTTCCACTCCAGAGTCTGCTCAGGCGGGGCGGCAAACATGACGAACAGCCTGGCGGTGTCCGCGCCAAAGCGATCGATCAGGTCCTGCGGGTCCACGCCATTGTTCTT
>CAYYYC010000190.1:0-4389 GCA_964475695.1 uncultured Rubrivivax sp. | reverse complement strand
CTGGGGCCTGGCGCTGAACTACACCATGGCCAACATGGAGTTCCTAGGCAAGTATGACGGCATCAATGGCATCCCTTCGCTCAAGCTTCTGGACCTTGAGCTGGGCTCCGGCCGCGGTCTGCATGTCTTGATCTGGGCTGTGGCGCTCGTGTCGGCCGTGGCGGTCACCAACCTCCTGGACTCCCGCGTGGGGCGCGCCATCCGCTCACTCAAGACCGGGTCGACCATGGCCGAGGCCATGGGCATCTCCACTTTCCGCTACAAGCTGGTTGCCTTCATCATCGCTGCGGTCCTGGCAGCCGTCTCCGGATGGCTGTTTGCGCACTTCCAGCGCACCGTCAATCCCACGCCGTTCGGCCTGAACAAGGGCATCGAATACCTGTTCATGGCGGTGTTGGGCGGCGTGGGCCATGTGTGGGGCGCCTTTCTCGGGGCCGGGGTGGTCAAGATCGTCGAGGACGAACTGCAGGTTCTGCTGCCGGCGCTGCTGGGTTCCAGCGGCAACTTCGAGGTGATCGTCTTCGGTGTGGTGCTGGTGCTGGTGCTCAAGTATGCGCCCGACGGGCTGTGGACTTTCATTCAGAGGCGGCTGCCCCCGGTGGCGCGTCCCGTGGACTGGACGGATGCCGACCAGATGTCGCATGAGCCCAAACCCCCGGCGGGACAGCGGCTGCTCGAGGCCGATAGGGTGCGCAAGGAATTTGGCGGGCTGGTCGCCGTCAACGATGTCAGCTTCCATATCGATGCCGGCGAGATCATTGGCCTGATCGGACCCAACGGTGCCGGCAAGAGCACCACCTTCAATCTCATCACGGGAGTCTTGCCCCTGACTTCAGGCCGCGTGACCTGGTGCGGCCGGCCGATCGCGGGCCTGCCCTCCCGCGAGATCGCGCGGCTGGGGATCTCCCGCACCTTCCAGCATGTGAAGATGATTCCTGAAATGACGGTGCTGGAGAACGTGGCTCTGGGCGCCTATATCCGCAGTGGGGCGAACTCGATTCAGGCCATGCTCGGCCTGGACAAGGCTGAAGAGAGACGCATCTTTGCCGAGGCGCACCGGCAATTGCGACGCATCGGCATGGACGACCGAATGCACGAGCTGGCCGGCAACCTGGCGTTGGGCCCGCAGCGACTGATGGAGATCGCCCGCGCCCTTTGCACCGATCCCACCCTGTTGCTGCTCGACGAGCCCGCGGCAGGACTGCGCCACCGTGAGAAAAAGGCCCTGGGCGATGTTCTTCGGCAGCTGCGGGGCGAGGGGATCACGCTGCTGCTGGTCGAGCACGACATGGACTTCGTGATGGGACTCACAGACCGCATCGTGGTCATGGAGTTCGGCACCAAGCTCATGGAAGGAACGCCCATCGAGGTCCAGTCCAGCCCGGCCGTGCGCGCGGCCTACCTGGGCACTGAACACTGACGACTGAGCATGGGAGCCTGAGCATGTCCGAACCGAGCAAGCTGTTGGAGGTGGCCGGCCTGCATGCCGGCTATGGCCGCGCCGAGGTGCTCACGGGCCTGAGCTTCTCGGTCAGGCAGGGGCAGGTCATCACCATCATCGGCCCCAACGGTGCGGGCAAGAGCACGACGCTCAACGCGCTGATCGGCCTGCTCTCCTCGACCGGTCGGGTCACTTTTGACGGCCAGGATCTGGCCGGCGCCACCCTCGAGGAGCGGGTGATGATGGGATTGGCTCTGGTGCCCGAGAAGCGGGAGCTGTTTTCCACGATGCCCGTGCAGGACAATCTGGTGCTGGGCGGATGGCGCGCGATGAAGCAGCGGGTGCCTCACTGGAAACGCGAGATCGAGAGGGTCTACGAGCTGTTTCCGCGCCTCAAGGAACGTCGGGCCCAGTTGGCCGGCACGCTTTCGGGGGGTGAGCGCCAGATGCTGGCTGTGGGGCGCGCGCTCATGAGCTCACCCCGCCTGCTCATGCTCGATGAGCCCAGCCTGGGTCTGGCCCCTCTGGTCGTCAAGGAAATCTTTCGCATCATCGAGCGCCTGCGCGCCGAAGGCACCTCGATCCTGCTGGTCGAGCAGAATGCGCGCGCCGCGCTTGAGGTGGCTGACCACGGCTATGTCCTCGAGACAGGCTCGTTCGCCCTGGAAGGCGCCGCGTCTGAGCTGGCCCACAACCCGCGCGTGATCGAAAGCTACTTGGGCGCTGCTCCGCGCGAGGCCGCCTGAGGCGAAGCGGCGCGGATGGCCTCGAGACCGCTGCCGCATGGTCTTCTGGACACCACGCTGGGCTTCCATCTGGCCCGGGCGTCGGTGCTGACCGATGCGGCATTCGAGCGCTGGGTCGGCCGGCCGCACCAGCTGCGCAAGGTGGACTACTCGCTGCTGATGATCCTGGCTGACCGCGGTCATCTGGCGCCCAAACAGATCATCGGCCTGCTCAGCCTGACCGCGCCCAAGCTGAGCATGGTTATGGAGCGTATGCAGCAGCGCGGCCTCATCGGACGCAGCCCTGACCCGGCGGATCGTCGCTCGGTGCAGGTGGCCCTCACGCCTCAGGGGCTCAGGATGGCGCAGACTCTCGGTCCGGCGGCGCAGCGCATGGAGCAGGCGCTGCGCAAGCGACTGTCTTCGGCCGATCACGCGGCCCTGATCCGGATGCTGCGCCAGCTCACCGACGGCAGTGACGGCAATCCGCCTGCCCAGCGCAGCCCTGGCTCCCCCACCGGCAGCCGCGCCGGCCGCACCCGCTGCACCCTGCGCTAGCATAGTGAGCTGGAGGAACTGATCGATGGATTCGCTGGACCTGCAGGTGCTGCAACACGCCTTGGGCTGGAAGCGCGGCGGCCATGAGGTGTGGCTGGTCACAGTCATCGAGACTTGGGGATCCGCGCCGCGGCCGCCGGGTGCGCTGTTGGCACTGCGCGATGACGGTGTCGTGGTCGGGTCGGTCTCCGGCGGTTGCGTGGAGGATGACCTGATTGAGCGGGTGCGACAGGGCAACCGGGTGTCCAAGCCTTCGCTGATTACCTACGGGGTGGGCAAGGATGAGGCAGCCCGCTTCGGGCTGCCCTGCGGCGGCAATCTGCGCCTGGTGCAGGAGCCCCTCGGCGAGACGGCCTGGATCGACCAGATCCTGCAACGCACGGCCCGACACGAGATCGTGGCTCGGGTCATGAACCTGGACAGCGGCCGGATCAGTCTGGAGCCTGGCGCGCGGGGTCAGTCGTTTTCCTTCGATGGGCGCCTGATGCGCACCATCTTTGGGCCCCGTTGGCGGGTGCTGCTCATCGGGGCGGGCCAGCTCTCCAGGGCGGTGGCGCAGATGGCGCTGATGTTGGACTTCGAGGTGGTCTGTTGCGATCCGCGGGAGGAATACCGTCTGGGCTGGGACGTTCAGGGAACCACCTTCAGCAAGTCGATGCCTGACGACCTGATGCAGGAGATGCGGCTTGATCCCCACACCGCGGTCGTGGCTGTCACCCACGACCCCAAGCTCGACGACCTGGCCCTGCTGGAGGCACTGAAGTCGCCGGCCTTCTATGTGGGGGCGCTGGGATCGAGGGGAAACACGGCCAAGCGCAAGCAGCGCCTTGCCCTCTTTGACCTGACCCAGGCCGAGATCGAGCGGCTGCACGGGCCGATCGGGCTGGACCTCGGCGGTCGCACCCCGGCGGAGATCGCGGTGTCGATCGTGGCCGAGATCATCGCGGTGCGCAGCGGCACGGCGCTTCGGCAGAAGAAGGAAGGCGCTCGGGCCGCCGCCTGCGGGGAGGGCGCCCCATGAGCGCGGCGGGGTGGGATGGCGCGGGGACCCACCGCATCCCCTTCGACGTCTACAACAGCCCGGAGCTTCATCAGCTTGAGCTTGAGCGACTGTTCTATCGGGACCACTGGCACTATGTCGGGCTCGAAGCGGAGGTGCCGCAGGTGGGCGACTTCAAGCGCACCGTCGTGGGCCAGCGAAGCGTGGTGATGGCTCGCGCGGGCGACGGCCAGATCCATGTGGTGGAAAACGTCTGCAAGCACCGTGGCATGCAGTTTTGCCGGGAGCGGCATGGCAACCGCAAGGAGTTTGTCTGTCCATACCACCAGTGGAGCTACACCCTCAGCGGCGAATTGCAGGGGGTTCCATTCCGGCGCGGCGTGCGCCAGGACGGGCGCGTCAATGGCGGCATGCCCCCGGACTTCGACACGCGACAGCATGGTCTGACCCGACTCCGTGTGGCCACCCGGGGCGGTGTGGTCTTCGCCACCTTCGACCATGGAATGGAGACGCTCGAGGACTTCATCGGCCCGACCATTCTTCGGTGGTTTGATCGGATGTTCGATGGCCGTGCCTTGAGGATCCTGGGCTACAACCGACAGAGGATTCCCGGCAACGGGGAGTTGATGCAGGAAAACATCAAGGACCCCTACCACCCGGGCCTG
>CAYYYC010000189.1:0-4421 GCA_964475695.1 uncultured Rubrivivax sp. | reverse complement strand
GCGATTGCCAAAGGGTTTGACCCTCACGCATGACCTTCAACCCATACGACCACCAATTGCGCGGCCCGGCCAACAACTGAACCGCGCCACCGGGGGCTGGCACCTCCACCGCATGCAGGCGGTAGGGCTCCTTGGTGAAGTGCAGCAGGTCGCTGGCCGCGGCAACGGCGGGTTCATGCGCCTGAACCACCAGGCGCGACCACAGCCAGGAGGTTTCCAAGGCGACGGGTACCACCTGCCCGTCGATGACGGGCTTGAAGCGATAGGTCCAGAGTTTCATGACGGTTGCTCAGGCCGAGGGTTGCGAAGGCATCGGCTCATCGTCGGGCTCGCTGGGCAACTGCCAGCCCAGCACCAGGGCGGGTAGCGAGCAAATCGTAATCATGAGGGCCATGTAAAGCCCGTTCAAAAACTTCTCGCGTTGAACCGTGTCGAGCGCCTCTTCAAAAACCCCGCCGCTGGAGGTGCTGAACTGCGCAACCGCGACCAGGAAGCACACCAAGCCGAGCCACCGGTAGGCACCTACGAAGGCCGCGTTGCGCACGGCAATCTGCCGCTCGTCGATCAACTCATCTGGCGCGTCGGACACATGACGCACCGCTTTGCGCAACTGCAGGTAGCCGCCGATCGCCAGTGCCAACAGGAAGAACGTGAGGTAGGAAACGAGCTTCTCGCCGGGCGTAAGACCCGAAACCGCCAGCCCAACCAGCACGACCGTGTAGGCGAGCACCAAGGCGCGGCGCGGCCCCTGCTGGCGCAGGCGGCTGGGTTGCCGGTCGGCCAGGCTCTTTTCCACCTCGCTGCGGGTCACGCCTTCGACCCAGTAGAAGCTGCGCTTTTTTGGTTCCTGGTTGCTCATGTCCACTCCTACCTAGATCAGTAGGGCCGTACCGAGAAGAGTTCTTCCACCCCATGGCCCAGCACCTCGGCCAAGCGCAGCGCGAGCGTCAGGCTCGGGCTGTACTCGCCGCGTTCGAGGTAGCCGATGGTCTGGTAGTGCACCCCCACCGCATCGGCCAGCTGCTGGCGCGACAGTCCCTTCGCCATGCGCGCCGCTTCGATGCGGTTGTAGAGCGGATCTTCTTTTTGGCGTCCCATGCTGGTAGCATAAATGCTACATAGCATTCATGCTACAAAAACCTGTGACTCTTCAGGGTTTTGACGTGATCCCCAACATCACGATGGTCCGGTGCTTGAGCGTGGATACTCAGCGGATGTTGCCCAAGTCCTGCGCAAATCCCGAGGGTGATCGGACGGCCCCTGATCCGCAGGCGCCGTCCACGACCCGCCGCAGCTTGTGCATGGCCGCGACGCTCGCTCTGGCAGGTTGCGCCAGCGAACCCAGGCAGCCCCCCACCCGAGTGTTGGCGGTGCCGCCGCGCTTGTGGGACGGCGAGACGGCAGGGCTGGCAGAGCGGATTCGAGCGCAAATCATCATGAACCTGGGTCGGCCTGGCGTGGTCGGGGTTCTGGACACAGTGCGCTGGCATCGTGGGCTGCGGCCCCATGCGGCCACGACCGGGCCATTGACCCATCCGTCCGGGAGGCCCTCTCCAGTTTGGGCCCTGAGCAACCCCGACGAGCAGGGGAACGTGGCGGTGCTGACAGGCGACTTGCAGGAGCGTCGCCACGCGGTGCAGCTGCTGGGGGCGGATGGGTCCGTCCGAACGTTGCGCAGCGGACCAGGGGATGCCCTGTGGGATCGGCCGATCTCGGCGATGGCGCTGAGTCCGTGCGGCAGCCGCTTGGCCATGGTGGCACAGCCTGATCCCTCGGCGCGTCACAAACCGTTGAATCTGGGCATGCTTCAGGTGCTGGATCTGCGCGGTGCGCCCCTGGAAGGCGGAGCCGCGCCGCTCCTGGCTGAGGTCTCGAGCAGCGATGCCTTGGCACGCGTCTTGGGCCAACCGCCGGCGTGGCTGCATGGGCGGACGAAGCTGCTTGTGGCGGTGCCTGGGTCGCAGGGCCGTGCCAGCTCTCGGCCGCTGGCCCCCGCGGACCAGCCTGACCCCGAGGTGCATCTGGTGGATCTCGCAGACTTCCAGGTGCGCAGATTGGTGGAAGGGCACAGCCCGATCGCCAACGGCGACGGGGCTTCGTTCCTGTTTGCCCGTGGGCGCAATCCTCGGCAGGCAGCCGATACCCAGGGCTGGGTGTTGGTGGATCCGAAGAACGGCCAGCAGCGGGTGATCGATGCGGCGCAGGGTGCAATGACCCCCGTGACCGTGATCGCGGGGCGCTACCTGATCTTCACCGCATGGCCTCATCCGCAGTCGCCCGTCGAGCACACGGTGAACAACAGCCCGTTGGTTGGGCCCAAGCGGATGCGAGCGCTCAAGGTGATGGACTTGGCGAGCATGGAGGTTCAGACACTGCTCGAGGGCGTGGATCCGCGCACCCGCATCAGTGCCTGGGGTACTGCAGCCCAGCCCGTCGCTTCGGGGGGGAATGGTCCACGATGACCCATGCGCAGATCATCGCCATCGCAACACCGGTTTTCTTCCTGCTCATTGCGGTGGAGCTGGCTGTGGGGCGCGCTCGGGGCCACAACACCTATCGGCTCAACGACGCCCTGTCCAGCATCGGCCTGGGTGTGATGAGCGAGGTGGTCAAGATCTATTCGCGGGTGCTGTTCATCGGCATCTATGCGCTGGCGCATTCCCACTTCGCAATCCTGGCCCTGGACGCGCAGCAGTGGTGGGTCTGGGCCCTGGCGCTCCTGGGTTACGACTTTCTCTACTACTGGTACCACCGGGCCGCCCATCGCGTCTCCATCCTCTGGGCCGCCCATGTCGTCCACCACCAAAGTGAGGACTTCAACCTCAGCACGGCCCTGCGCCAGAGCAGCAGCGGGTTTCTTCTGAGTTGGGCCTTCTATCTGCCGCTGGCCGTGTTGGGAGTTCCGCCCGAGGTCTTTGCCATCGTCGCTTTGGTGGACCTCCTCTACCAGTACTGGGTGCACACGCAGCACATTGGCCGCTTGGGCTGGTTCGACCGATGGTTCTGCTCGCCGTCCAACCACCGGGTGCACCATGCGGTCAATGACCGATACCTGGACCGCAACTTCGGCGGCATCCTGGTCGTTTGGGATCGACTGTTTGGCACTTACGCCGAGGAGCTTGACTCCGATCCCTGCGTCTACGGAACCCGCGAGCCGTTGCGCACCTTCAACCCGCTTTGGGCGAATCTGCAGGTCTGGCGCAATCTGGCGATGGATTGCTGGCGCACACCGCGGTGGGCCGACAAGATCGCCGTCTGGTTCAAGCCCCCAGGCTGGAGGCCTGCGGATGTCGCCCAGGCCTGGCCGCGCGTGCGCCTGGACATGAGGCGGATTGAGCGCCACGATTCGGCCATGAGCTTGGCCGCTCGGTGCTTGGCTTTGGGTCTGTTTGCCGTCGCCCTGGCGCTGTCGTTCGGCCTGTCCAGGCACGCAGGCGCAGACATGACCGAGCCGCAGCGACTGGCCCTGGCGGTGCTGGTGGTGGTGCTGCTCACCGTGATGGGCGTGGTGTGCAACGCCAAGCCTGTGGCCACCGCTTCGGGCGCGAAAGGCGCGGTGGCCCGCCGCTGAGCGGTGGGATCCTCGGCGCCGGGCGGTGCCTAGAATGTTGGAAGCGCCTGGCTGAGGGCATTGGCATTTCCCGGGAGGTACGAGCGTGGACGTGGCTGCATCCGTCTTCAAGGCCTATGACATACGCGGCATCGTGGGCCAGACCATCGACGAATCCTTCGCCGAGCATTTGGGCAGGGCATTCGGCTCCGAGGCGATCCAGGCCGGCGAAAAGGCGGTGGCTGTGGGTCGCGACGGCCGTCTTTCGGGGCCCGGGCTCGCGGCGGCGCTCATCCGCGGCCTGGCCTCCACCGGGCTCGATGTGGTGGACATCGGCATGGTGACAACCCCCATGTTGTATTACGTGGCGGCAACGCGCGCCGCCCATGGGTGCCGCAGCGGCATCCAGGTCACCGGCAGTCACAACCCCAAGGACTACAACGGGTTCAAGATGGTGATGGCAGGCCGTGCCATCTACGGCCAGGACATCCAGCGCTTGCGCCAGCGCATGGAAGACGAGAACTATGCCCGCGGCCGCGGACGCAAGGCGTTCATGGACATCACTGCCGAGTACAGCGCGCGAGTGGTTGGCGATTGCCGCATCGCGCGCCCCCTGAAGATTGTGGTGGACTGCGGCAACGGGGTTCCGGGCGCCACGGCCCCGGCCATCCTGCGCGCCATGGGCTGCCAGGTGGTGGACCTCTACAGCCGAGTCGATGGGCATTTCCCCAATCACCATCCCGACCCCAGCAAGCCTGAAAACCTCGAGGACCTCAAGCTGGTGGTGCGGGCCACCGAAGCCGACCTGGGCTTGGCTTTCGACGGCGATGGCGACCGCCTGGGCATCGTCACCAAGCAGGGGAACATCATC
>CAYYYC010000188.1:0-4469 GCA_964475695.1 uncultured Rubrivivax sp. | reverse complement strand
GACCCTTTTCTACTTCGCCCTGGCCCTGACCATCGGCATCCTCTTTGGCATCTATTCGTCGATCTTCGTGGCTGCGGGGATCGCCATGTGGCTGGGGGTCAAGCGCGAGGATCTGGTCAAGGCTGGACCGCCCAAGCCGGAAGATCCCAACGACCCCAATGCGGGTGCGGTGGTGTAGCCGCCAACGGCCCAAGCGACCCGTGGCACCGACCAGACGCCTGTTCCTGGTCACCTGGCTGGCCAGCTTGGCCTTGGTGGCCCACTGCTGGATGGAATACGCCCACTTCAGTCAGGTGTTGCGGGATCGGGAGGGGCTCCTGGGGCTGTCGATGGTGATTGGGCTGATTCCCTGGGTGGCAGGCCCGGCCATGTTGCTTGTGCTGCGCCGAATGGAGTCCGGCGGCGTGAATCTGCCTCATGCCGAGTATTGGTTCACCGGTGGGCGGCGGGCCGCCAGCCTGGACCGCCTTTCGCCCTACCTGGATGGCATGGGCACGCTGTTGTCCGCCTACCTTTCGGCCGTCCTGGCCCTGTTCATTTCCGAGCGTGTCGACGAGCGCGCCGAATCGGTCTCAGCGGTGCTCTTCCTGGCCGCAACCCTTGCTTTTCTTGGCGGGACGGTCTGGTGGGTCCGGCGTGTGATGCGTGCCTTTCCCGAGCCTGAGTCGACCACGCGTGGCAGGCGGCCCTTCAGGCGCCGGCCATGAAACCCAGGGCTTCGGGGAGACGCTCGCTCCAGGCTGTTTCGTTGTGGCCAGTGCCGGGGAACACCCGGGTTGCGGCGTCGCGCTCCGTGTAGCCCTTTTGCCGCAGGATGCGGCCGAATTGCTGCAGCCCAGGCTCATAGAGGGAGTCCAGAGAGTCGTCGCCGCGATCGGCCCAGATTCGATGTCGCCCTGCGGGCGGCAGGTTTGTGCCGAGATATTCCAGGAAGGCCAGCGAGAGGTCCTGGTTTCTCTTGTCCTGGTCGCTGCGGCCGGGCGCCACCGAGACCCAGTGGGTGGACAGCCCGGCCGCACCACTGAAAACCTGCGGATACTCGCACAGAGCGTAGAGGGAAATCATGCCGCCCATGCTGGCTCCGGCCACCATCGCCCCGTGGGATGGGAGGCCCGGGCCCCAGCGCGCCCGCACCCGAGGCAGCAATTCCTCCACGATGAACCGCAGGTAGGCGTCGGCCTTGGGAGTGCCCTTCGCCTCGGAGGCGATGAAGGCTTCGCGTGCAGCCCGCGGGGCCAGGCTCAGCGCCTTTTGCGGGAAATACTCCGCGTAGCGATCACCCGGGCGATTCCAGATCCCGAGCACCAGGGTGTGTGGCAGCCGTGAGCCCCTGATCAGCGAGTCGACTGCACGGTGTGCATGCCAGGCCTGGCGATTCCAGGTGGTGCGGGGATCGAAGAGCATCTGCCCGTCGTGCATCACCAGCACCCGGTAAGGCATGCCCGGCTCCAGCCCAACGGGCACCCAGACATCAACCGGCCTTGGCGCAATCAGGGCGGTGTTGAAATCGCCCCAACGTTCAATGCGACCCACGTCGACCGTCAGGCCCTGTGAAGGCCTTTCGGGGGGAACCATGCCGCAAATCGCTCCGGGGGGCAGGCTGGCGAGCCCAACGGCAAGGCAAAGCCGTCTAGAACGGGATGTCGTCATCAAGATCAGGCAGCGCGCTCTTGGAGCCTGTGACCGGCTTGGCTGTGGGTGCCGGCTTGTTCAGTGCCGCCTCGCGCCTTGCGGGCGCACCGGCCTCGTCCTCGGACCCGCCCATGCCGCCACCGTCGCGGCTCCCCAGCATCTGCATCTGTTCCGCCACGATTTCAGTGGTGTAGTTGTCCTTGCCTTCCTTGTCCTGCCACTTTCGGGTCTTGAGCCGTCCCTCGACATAGACGGGGCGCCCCTTCTTGAGGTACTCGCCCGCGATTTCGGCCAGACGGTCGTAGAAGACCACCCGATGCCACTCGGTTTCCTCGACCCGCTCGCCGCTTTCCTTGCTCTTCCAGTTCCGCGTGGTGGCGATGCTGACATTGCACACGGCCGCACCGCTGGGCGTGTAGCGAAGCTCTGGATCGCGGCCGAGGTTGCCGATGAGGATGACTTTGTTGATCGAGGCCATTGGAAAGACTCCGCTGTGCATATGTTGTCGGTCTCACGCCATTATGCCGAGCGGTGCGCTTCGGGCTTCCCCAAGCGGCGTGGCCCTCACGGGCGGGGGGGCTGCCCGGCATCTGGCCCCTTGCCTGCACCGGTAACATTCGGAGTGGCCACGTCCTCATGACCCCCCCGTCCCCCAAGCCCTCGAACGAGCCGGCATCCACGCCACTTTCGGTGCTGCAGGAGGTGTTTGGCTATCCCGGATTTCGCGCGCAGCAAGGCCAGATCATTGAACACGCGTGCGCCGGCGGGCACAGCCTGGTGCTCATGCCCACGGGTGCCGGCAAGAGCCTGTGCTACCAGATCCCGGCCTTGGTCAGACAGCGCCGGGGACAGGGCGGCACGCTGGTGGTCAGCCCGCTGATTGCGCTGATGCAGGATCAGGTGGAGACGCTTGAGCAGCTCGGCGTCGAGGCGGCATTCCTGAACTCCACACTCAGTGCACAGCAGGCCCAAGACATCGAGCGACGTTGGCGCTCCGGCAGCCTGCCCCTGCTTTACGCTGCACCCGAGAGGGTGCTCACGACCCGCTTCCTGGCGATGCTCGATTCCCTGCACGAGCGCGGGATGCTGAGCCTGCTGGCCATCGATGAGGCGCATTGCGTGAGCCAGTGGGGGCATGACTTTCGAGAGGAATATCTGGGCTTGGCCGAGCTGGCCCGGCGCTACCCGGACGTCCCGCGCATGGCGCTGACCGCCACGGCCGATGCGATCACGCGCGCAGACATCGTCAGCCGCCTGTCGCTTGAGCAGGCCCGATCCTTCGTCAGCAGCTTTGATCGTCCCAACATCCGCTACACCATCGTCGAGAAGGAAGATGCGCGGGCCCAACTGTTGGCCTTCATTCGGGAAAGCCACCTCCAGAGCGCCGGCATCGTCTACTGCTCCACGCGCAGGCGGGTCGAGGAAACGGCGGTCTGGCTGACCGACCAGGGCATCCGCGCCTTGCCTTATCACGCGGGCCTGGACCTGGATGTGCGCCAGCAGCACCAGAAAGCGTTTGTCGAGCATGACACCCGCGACGGCGGACTGGTGATGGTGGCCACCATCGCCTTTGGCATGGGAATCGACAAGCCCGATGTGCGTTATGTGGCCCACCTTGACCTCCCCCGCACGGTCGAGGGGTACTACCAGGAGACGGGCCGGGCCGGTCGCGATGGGCAGCCCGCCGAAGCCTGGCTGGTCTACGGCCTGGCCGATGTCGTGGGCCAGCGCCGACTGATCGAGGACGGATCGGCCCGCGAGGAATTCAAGCGCGTGCTGCGCGGCAAGCTCGAGGCGATGCTCACCCTGGCCGAGGCCCATGACTGCAGGAGGCAACGCTTGCTGGCCTACTTCGACGAGGAGAGCGCCCCCTGCGGATACTGCGACAACTGCCAGGACCCGCCACAGATGTGGGATGGCACTGAGGCTGCCCGAATGGCGCTGAGCTGCATCTATCGCATGGCGCAGCATGGGTCCCAGGGCGGCGCGCAGGCCTTCGGTGCCGCTCACCTGATCGATGTCCTGCGCGGCCGGCTGTCCCCGAAAGTGCGGCAGTACGGACACGAGCAGCTCTCGACCTTCGGCATCGGCAGCCACCACAGCGAGTCGGTGTGGCGAGCCGTCCTGCGCCAGCTGGTGGCCAGGGGCCATGTGGCCACGGAAGTCGAACTGCCCACGCTGGTGCTCACCGAATCCGCCAGGGAGGTGCTGCGCGGCCAGGTGAGCCTGCCCATGAAGCAGCCGCGCGAGCGGGTGAGGCTGGCCCTGCGACATGCGCGAACCGGCCCCGCCACCAGGACAGGCGGCTCCCTGGGCGGCCGCAGCACCCAAGACTGGGTGGCCGAGTTCGACCCGAGCGCGCAGCGGCGCTACGAACGGCTCAAGGCCTGGCGCATCGGTCAGGCGCGCGCCCAGGGCAGGCCGCCGTATGTGATCTTCCACGACAGCACGCTGGCGGAAATGGCGGCGCGCGCACCGAGAAACCTCGAGCAGTTAAGTTCTATAAGCGGAGTGGGCGCACACAAACTTGACGCCTACGGGCCTGACCTCCTGGCGTTGATCTAGCCGATCGATCCCGCGCACTCGAGGTTTCGTATGATGGTCGGTTGCCCGCACCAAGCACAACCATGCCTCCCGACACTCACCTGCGCATCCGCGGTGCCCGCACCCACAACCTCAAGAACATCGACCTGGACATTCCGAAGAATGCGCTGGTGGTGATCACCGGGCTGTCGGGCTCGGGCAAGTCGAGCCTCGCCTTCGACACCCGCTACGCCGAGGGGCAGCGCCGCGATGTGGCGAGCCTTGCGGCGTAGGCTCGGCGGGCCCTGCACCAG
>CAYYYC010000187.1:241-4471 GCA_964475695.1 uncultured Rubrivivax sp. | reverse complement strand
CCAGCTGCGGCTTGGGCACGAGCTTGACCACGACCTCGGTGGTCACGGCCAACATGCCGTCGCTGCCCACGACCACGCTCAGAAGATCCAGGCCCGGTCCGTCCAGCGCACGCGAGCCGAAAACCACGGGCTCGCCCTCGATCGTGAACCCGCGCACCTGCAGGACGTTGTGCACTGTCAGCCCATACTTGAGGCAGTGCACTCCGCCGGAGTTCTCCGCCACATTGCCGCCGATGGTGCATGCAATCTGGCTGGAGGGGTCCGGTGCGTAGTACAGGCCATGGGGCGCAGCGGCTTCGGAGATGGCCAGGTTGCGCACCCCGCATTGAACGGTGGCGGTTCGAGACGACGGGTCGATCTGCACGATCCTGTTCAGGCGCGCCAGCGACAGCGTGACCCCGAGCTCATGCGGCATCGCCCCCCCAGACAGCCCGGTGCCTGCGCCGCGGGCCACCACGGGGACCCGCAGCCGGTGGCAGGCGCGCAGCACGCCGGCCACCTGCGCCTCGGTTTCGGGCAGCGCCACGCACAGCGGCATGGCGCGATAGGCGGTCAGGCCATCGCACTCGTACGGCGCCACGGCTTCCCGCTGCCACAGCAGCGCGTGTGGGGGCAGCAGTGGCCCGAGCGCTGCCACCACCTTGGCCTGAAGCGCAGCCCTTGAGGCGGCGTCCGGCGCCGCGGCGTCGATTGCGGGGTCGGATGGCGCGGCGGCCGGCGGCAGCGGAGCGTTCATGGGCGGGCGGCAGTCATGGCAGGGCGGGCGGAGTGCTTGGGGATCCTAGTGTTCGCGCACGAAGACGGTCAGGATGCCCGTGTAGCCGTAGAGGTGGTGGTGGCCGATTTCGCCGGCCGCGAAAAAGCCCACCAGAGGCACCTCGCCCAGCGCATGCTGAACCAGTTGCAGCTCGGCCGAGGGCCCGCCGAAGTGCGGCCCACCCCGGCCCGAACAGCTGACATACAGCGCGCCGGCCACCCGCTGGGAGGGGTCCAAAGGAGCGCCGCCCGCGACCGAGGCCACGGCCGGCAGCGTCTCGGCAAGCTCCTCCCGGATCTCGCTGCAGATGCGCACCAGGTCGCGCCGGGCAGCCTCGACATCGCGACGGCAAAAGGCCAGCCCCATGCCGCACTCCACATGATCGGCCACGGCAATGGCCTGGCGTGCGGGGTCGATCCCGATCAGATGGCGAACCCTGACATCCGGCCCGAAGTGCCGCCCCTGCACCGGCGTGCCGGCCGCCGACTCCGACTCGCGCAAGCCGACCAAAGTCTGGCGCAGGCGGGGGATCGCCTGGCGGGGCTCGCTCAGGTCCAGGCCCAGGTCGAGCGAAAGGCACTCCAGGGCCGGCACCCCATCCAACTCGGTGATCATCTGCTGCTCGCAGGCGGTGATTCGCCGGGTCGGGCCCAGGGGCTGGGAGCCTTGGGTGACCCGGGAGATCATGTGCACATCGCGGCTGAAGGCCACTCCCGACAGGCCGCCCTGGAACGCGCCATCGGCCACCTGCCAAGCCTCGGCGCGTGAGGCCGTCAAACCCCCGAAGAGGTAGCCTGAGCCGGTCCGATCACTCATCTCCGCAATCAGCTCGGCAAGATCCGGCGTGGCCGGGTCGGCATGCACCAGGGCCGTCCAGGCTTCAATCCCGGCCAGCGGGCGGGCCCCGGAGAACACGCGGAAGCGGCCGTGCGGCACCGCGCCGAGCATCAGCACCAGGGCGGGCTCATCAAAGTACTCCACCCCGCAGGCAGCAACGCCCACACCCATGGTGCCCACCCAGCTCATGCCCGGCCAGGCGGCCTGCAGCGCCTCGAGGATGGGCTCGGCGTGGGCGCTGTAGTGGTCGGTCAGGTAGACGAAGCCCAAAGTGGCCGCGCTCGGGCCATCCTCGCCCCACAGCCGCGCCTGCTGGGACTGCAGCTGGGACTGCGCCATGGCCAACGCCATGCGCCAGTCGGGGTGGGTGGCGTGGGCGTGCAGGAAGGGTTGCATGGCCGAAGTGTGCGCCCAATCGCAAGAGCCCGCGCCCGGCGGGTTATCGCAGCGGAAAGGCCCGCAGGCTCAGGCCTGCCGTCGGGCAGATGGCTTGCGCTTGCCGGCCCGCGCGCCGCCCGTGCCCTTGCCGGCGGCGGGCCGCTCTGGCGGCGATCCCGCCGCTTGTGCGGCCGAGGCCGCGGCCCCCGAGGCGATCTGCTGAAACTGCTCGCTCAGCGACGCCCACCACTTCATCGGGTCCACCATCGGAGCGTGCGGGCCCGCCGCGGGCGGCCGGGTGCCGGCCGCCGACTTGGCTGACTTGGCCGACTTGTTCGACCCGGTGGGCTCTTCCGGGGCGGTGGGCATCATTGCGGTGAACACCCGTTGCAGGTCGGGCATGGGCACATTCATGCTGCGCAGCGTGCTCAGGGTCATCTTCTGCACCTCCAGCGCCTGGATGGTGGCACCCAGCAGGCGGGCGTTCTGTTCGAGCCAGAACTGCACGGTCTTGAGCTCATCGATGCGCTTTTCGAGCGCCTCGGGCTCCAGCGTGGGTGCGAGCCAGGGGTGCAGCCCGCTGTCCAGCGGCTTGGCGGCGGCGCCGGTCAGGGAGCGCAGGAAATCCAAGCCTGGCATTTTCGGAAAGGGGGACTGATCTGATTTCATGCAACACCTGTGGCCAGCCGATGGGGGGAATGACGCGATGTGCGCGCCCGGTGAGAATTTCCAAAGGGTACTCCAAAGGTCAGTGGTGATGCACATGGCGCAGACGTCGGCCCAAGGGCCTCCCCAAACCCCGGGTCTGGGACGGGCCGGCCTGTGGTGCGCGTTGGGCGCAGCTGCAGTCCTGCATGCCCTGTTGCTGCGCGCTGCGGCGACCGAACCGCTGTCCGCCGTGCCGGGCCGTGCGGCAAGAGCCTTCGGCGGAACTGGTTCCCTCCCTGCGGTGTCGCTCAGGCTTGAAGCAGAGCCCCCTGCGCCGGTTCGTCCCGAACGGGAGGGGCCTGAGGCCCCATGGTCCGCGCCAGGCACCCGGGCGGTGCGGCCGGATGCCCAAGCCATCGGTACGCGCGGCGGCCTGATCCGCGACGCCGACCCAGCCAATGCCAACGACAGGCCGCTGCCGGCATCGGTTGCAGGCCAGGAGACCGCTCCCGCCCTGCGGGTGGCAGCGCATGTCCCCATGTCCTTCGAGCAGGGCCTGATGGCCCGCCGTGGCGCATCCGAGGGTCGCGCCACATGGGCCTGGGAGCGGCGGGACGGACGCTACGTGGCGAGCCTGCGGGCCCGGGTCGGCGGCCCCGGTTCGGCGGCCGCCGGGGAGCTCATCGACTGGACGAGCCTGGGAACCCTGGATGCCTCGGGCGTTTCGCCCGACCGCTTCGTCTCGCGGCCGCAGCGCGGCGGAGCCCAGGCGGTGAACTTCCAGCGCGATGCCGTTGACCCCAGGGTCACCTTCTCAGGACCCACGGGCGGCCACGCGCTGGCGCCTGGCGCACAGGATCGCCTGAGCTGGCTGGTGCAACTCATGGCCATCCTGCGGGCGCGCTCGGGCGGGCCCAATGCCCTGGCGCCTGTGGCGATCTGGGTTGCCGGGCCCCGCGGCGACGGCGAGGACTGGGTCTTCCATGCCCAGCCCGATCCCGATGCGCTCCCTGGCGCCCCCCTTGTGCGCTGGGCCCGCCTGCCCAAGCGTCGCTTCGACCTGCGTGTGGACGTGTGGCTGGACCCGGCGCGCGAGCACCGTCTGGCGCGCTTGCGCCTGTGGCACGAGGGCTCGGCCAGGGAGCCTTGGGAGCTGTGGGATCCCCTGGCGCCGCCGGCCGGGCCCGGCATGGCCTCCGAGCCGACAAGGGCTGACTCCTAGAATCCCGCGATGTCCTCCTTCGCCTACACCCGCGCGCAGGCCCTGCCGGCGCTGCTCGCGCAGCGCATCGTCATCCTCGATGGCGCCATGGGAACGATGATCCAGCGACACAGGCTTGGGGAGGCCGACTACCGCGGCCAGCGCTTTGCAGACCATCCTCGCGACCTGAAGGGCAACAACGAGATGCTGCAGCTCACCCGACCCGATGTGGTGTCGGAAATCCACGAGCAGTACCTGGCTGCCGGCGCCGATCTGATCGAGACCAACACCTTTGGCGCCACCTCGGTGGCCCAGGACGACTATGGGATGGGCCATCTGGCTCGCGAGATGAACCTCGAAGGCGCACGGCTGGCTGCCCAGGCTGCGCGTCGCCACGACACGCCGGACA
>CAYYYC010000187.1:0-231 GCA_964475695.1 uncultured Rubrivivax sp. | reverse complement strand
AGCCGCGCTTCGTGGCCGGAGCGATCGGACCAACGCCGCGAACAGCCAGCATCTCGCCGGATGTCAACGACCCGGGAGCGCGCAACACGAGCTTCGACGAGCTGCGCCAGGCCTACCGCGAGCAGGCGCAGGCGCTGCTGGAGGGCGGCGCCGACCTCTTCCTTGTCGAGACCATCTTCGACACCCTCAACGCCAAGGCGGCGATCTTTGCACTCGATGAGTTGATGGAGG
>CAYYYC010000186.1:0-4473 GCA_964475695.1 uncultured Rubrivivax sp. | reverse complement strand
TGCGTCTGATGTATTGCAGCCGCGCAGCCGCCGGCGTGGATGCCGAGGAGCTCGCGCTGCTGCTGCGCCAGTGCCGCAGCCACAACGCCCAGGCGGGCATCACCGGCATGCTGTGTTTTTCGCAGGGGCTGTTCATCCAGGTGCTTGAGGGCGGCCGCATGGCCGTCAACCAGCTGTATCAGCGCATCCTGGCCGACTCGCGGCACAGCGAAGCGGTGCTCTTGGTCTATGAGGAGATCAGCCAGCGGCGCTTCGCCGGCTGGACGATGGGCCAGGTCAACATGGCGCGCATCAACACCGCGCTGCTGCTGAAATACTCCGAGACTCCCACCCTGGATCCCTATTCGGTTTCCGGCAGTGCCACGATGGCGTTGTTTGAGGAGATGCTGGCCACCGCCGTGGTGGCGGGGGATCGCTGAGGGCCGTCCCCAGGTGGGCCGAGGGCCGCGGGCCGAGGGCCTGCGCGCGTCAGATGGTCGATGAGGCGTCCATGTCGAAGAGCCGGCGCAGCAATCGTGTGGGCCACTGCTGCAGCGCGGCGTTGTAGGCCTTGACCGCGTCGTTGTAGAGATGACGCTCAAAGCGCAGCCGCCGCTCGGCTTCGCTGATCTCGGCCAGCCGCTCCAGCATCCCCGGGGAAAGGCGCAGCGCCGCATCCTGCTCGATGCGGTCCAGCACGATGGACAGGGTGGCCTGCAGTCCCACCTCGGCGACCGCCACGCCCTGCGCCAGGGTCGAATTTGTGGGCTTGTCCAACAGCGCTTCGGAGGCGTTCATGATGTGGCTGCTGGCCTCGTCCATGGCTTTGAGCACCCCAGCCTCGACAGCCGGCGTGCGCGCCGGATTCAGCAGCGTGAGCAGGCCGGCGATCAGCTCGTCCCGACGCCGCACCGCCTCCTCGATCCCGCGTGCGGCCTGCCCGATGCGGTTGCGCATCTGCTGCAGCCGGTTGTAGGCGCCCAGCATCCACAGCACAAGCACCGTGATGATGCCCAACAGGCTCCATTGCACTGAATTCATCGCTCGCCTCCTGCCGCCGCGGGCCCTGGCCTGCGGGATCGGTAAAGCGCATGGCCCTGCGCGCGCAGCGCACAGGCCGGACAGCTGCCGCAGCCCCTGCCCCAATCGTGCCGAGGCTCGCGTGCGCCCAGATAGCAGGTGTGGGTGAGTTCGCGGATGATCTCCTGCAATTCAGGGCCGCCCAGCTGCTCACTCAAGGCCCAGGTCTGCGCCTTGTCGATGAACATCAGGGGCGTCTCCACCGTCATGGGCGTCTCCAGCCCCAGGCTCAGGGCCACCTGCAGGGCCTTGAGGGTGTTGTCCCGACAGTCGGGGTAGCCCGAGTAGTCGGTTTCGCACATGCCGCCCACCAACACCGACGCGCCGCGGCGATGCGCCACCACCGCGGCAAGATTGAAGAACAGCAGGTTGCGGCCGGGCACAAAGGTGTTGGGCAGCCCGTTGGCCTGCATCTCGATGGCCCGCTCTTCGGTCAGCGCCGTTTGGCTGATCTGGCCCAGCAGACCCAGGTCCAGCAGGTGGTCCTGGCCCAACTTGGCGCCCCAGGCGGGAAAGGCCCGGGCCATCGCCTGGCGCACGGTCTGGCGGCACTCCAGCTCGATGCGGTGGCGTTGGCCGTAGTCGAAGCCGATCGTCTCCACATGCGCATAGCGCTCAAGGGCCCAGGCCAGGCAGACGGTCGAATCCTGTCCCCCGGAAAACAGGACCAGCGCGGTGCGCGCATGGGCGGCGGCCAGACTCATGCCCGCACCTCGCCCTGACCCAGAACCACCCACTTCTGGGAGGTCAGCCCCTCCAGGCCCACCGGGCCTCGCGCGTGGAACTTGTCGGTGGAGATGCCGATCTCCGCGCCGAGCCCATATTCGAAGCCGTCGGCAAACCGGGTGCTGGCGTTGACCATCACGCTGGCCGAATCCACCTCGCGAACGAAGCGCATCGCGTGGGACTGGCTGGCGGTGAGGATCGCATCGGTGTGGTGCGAGCCATGGGTGTTGATGTGGGCGATCGCCTCGTCCAGGCTGCCGACGATCTTCACACTGATGATGGGGGCCAGGTATTCCTCGGCCCAGTCCTGTTCGGTGGCCGGCACGACCCGAGCCCCGGGAACCTGACGCAGCACGGCGGCCGCGGCCTCGTCACAGCGCATCTCCACGCCCTTGGAGGCGAACACCGGTCCGATGCGCGCCAGGAATTCTTCAGCCTGCGCGGCATGAACCAGCAGAGACTCCGCCGCGTTGCAGGGGCTGTACTTCTGGGTCTTGGCGTTGTCGGTCACCCGCACGGCCAGGTCCAGGTCCACCTGCTCATCCACATACACATGGCAATTGCCATCCAGGTGCTTGATCACCGGCACCCGCGCCTGCGCGCTGATGCGCTCGATCAGCCCTTTGCCGCCTCGCGGGATGATCACATCCACATGCTCGGGCATCGTGATGAGATGCCCGACCGCCTGACGGTCGGTGGTCTCGACCAGTTGCACCGCCGCAGGGGGCAGGCCGGCTGCCTCCAGGGCAGCCTGCACGCAGCGCCACAACGCAAGGTTGGAATTCAGGGCTTCCGATCCGCCACGCAAGATGCAGGCGTTGCCGCTCTTGATGGCCAGGCTGGCGGCTTCGATCGTCACATTCGGGCGGCTCTCGTAGATCATGCCGAACACGCCCAAGGGAACGCGCATTCGACCCACGCGGATGCCCGAAGGCTGACGCTTGGTGTCGGTGATCTCGCCGATCGGGTCTGCCATCTCCGCCAACTGCAGGCAGCCCTGGGCCACGGTCTCCACGGTGGCCGGGCTCAGCCGCAGGCGATCAACCAAGGGCGCAGCCAGGCCCGCAGCCTGCGCGGCCTGGACATCCAGGGCATTGGCTTGCTCCAGTGCCGCGCCGCCGGCCCGCAACCGCGCCGCCAGGTCACGCAGCGCCTCATCCTTTTGTGCGGACGGCGCAATGGCCATGCGCGCAGCGGCCACACGCGCAGCGCGACCCAGGCCATCCATGTAAGCGGCAATGTCGGCCACGGCATCCATGCGCGGATTGTCGCCCAGGGTGGGCGCTGGCGCCGGCCTACAGCAGGCTCAGCACCTGCAGCCAGAAGGGCGCCAGCGCCGCAAAGGCCACCGTGCCGACCACGATGGTGGCCGTGGCCTGCGGCACCTGCGTGCCGTAGCGCTGCGCGAACAGGAGGGCATTGCTGCCGGTGGGCAGGGAGGCCACGAGCACGATCACCGTCAGGGGCAGGCCGGAGAGCCCCAGACCCCAGTGCGCCACGCACAGCACCAGGGCGGGCATCAGCAGCATCTTTCCCGCGGTGCAGGCCACAGCCACCTGCACGGAACCCTCGATGCCATGGTGCGCCAGCGACAGTCCGATGAGCACCAGACACAAGGGCACCACGCCCGAGGCCAACAGGCGCAGCGCCTCGTCCATGGGCTCGGGCACCGGCAGGCCGAGGAGGTTCCACGCCAGGCCGGCCACCACCGGCAGGATGACCGGGTGGATCAGCGTGTTGCGCACGGTCTGCCTCACCGTCACCCACAGCGAGCCCCCGGCCGCCGCATGCCGCACTCGGGCCACATCGACCTCGGCCAGCACCGTGGCCACGGTCAGCAGGGTCAGCGCATGCAGGCTCACGATGGCGACATGGATCGCCAGCCCCGCATCCCCAAAGAGTGAGGCCACCAGCGGCAGGCCCAGCTGCAGGGTGTTGCCGAAGCTGCACATCATGCTGCGTGTGGCGGCCGTGGCCGCCTGCGCCTCATCATTGACCGGGCCTTGTTGCCAGCGGCTCCACAGATAGGCCAGGCACACCCAGGCCGTGGTGGGGCCGAAGAAGGCCAGCAGCGTGGACCACGGCAGGCGCGCCAGGTCGACGGTGGCCATGGTACGAAACAGCAGCGCCGGGATGAGCAGGTAAAAGGCCAGGGCCGAGATCGCCTTGACAGGCTCGGGGCCGCGCATCAGGGGCGTTCGGCCGGCATACCAGCCGGCGGCCACCACGGCCACCAGCACCAGTAGCTTGAAGAAGACGGCCAGCGTCACGTCGTCTTCTTTGCCGCCTTCTTGGCTGCAGCCCTCGGCGCGCGAGGCTCGAATTCGAAGCCCACCTTGCCGGCCTTGGCATCCCAGGCCAGGAACGCCTTGAACTTGCGCCGGGTCTTGTTGGAGATGAAGTTCTCCAGCAGAGCCGTCTTGCCGGTGGCCAGCAGTCGTTGCATTTCCTCGGCCGGAACCGGCTGCTGCAGGATGATCTTGCCGCTCCTGAAGTCGCAGGTGGCCACACCCACGGAGTGTTCGCACACATAGTTGCTGCCATGCTCGTAGACCTGCCCCTTGCACTTGGGGCAGGCGCCCAGGCTCGTTTGGGCGCTGAAGTCCACCGGCTCGCCGTCGGCCTGGGCCGACTTGCCGTCCTCGCCGAAGTCGAACTCCAGCTTCCAGTTGCCCAGCTCCTGGTCAT
>CAYYYC010000185.1:0-4482 GCA_964475695.1 uncultured Rubrivivax sp. | reverse complement strand
CCATCTGGGCGCCGGCGGCCATCAGGGCCGCTGACGAGCGCATGGCCTGGTCCGGGCCTTCCTGGTAGGCGCCAAAGGGCAGGTCGCCGATCAGCCAGGCGGCGGGGTTCGCCCTGGCCACACACCCCACGTGGTAGGCCATGTCCTGCAGCGAGACCGCGTTGGTGGACTGGCGGCCCTGAAGCACCATGCCCAACGAATCCCCCACCAGGAGGCAATCGACGCCGGCGCCGTCGAGCAGTGTGGCGAAGGCTGAGTCGTAGCAGGTCAGCATGGCGATCTTCTCGCCGGCTTTGTGCATCTCGCGCAGCTTGTGCAGGGTCAGCGGTTTGCGGTCCACGGCGGCCTCCTGGGTGGCTCTGGACAGCCCAGGGCCTGACGGCCTTTGGGCGCCCGTGTCGGTTTTTCAACGCGGAGCGGCAGTGTAGCCACGCCCGCAAGCCCACACTGGCCGCCTCCCGCAGGCCCTGGGCCCGGCCAACGCACAATATCGTCCATGACCCTGACCGAGCTGCGCTACATCGTGGCCGTGGCGCGCGAAAAGCACTTCGGCCGCGCCGCCGAGGCCTGCTTCGTTTCGCAGCCCACGCTTTCGGTGGCCATCAAGAAGCTCGAAGAGGAGCTTGATGTGAAGATCTTCGAGCGCGGAGGCGCAGAAGTGGCCGTCACCCCGCTGGGCGAGGCAATCGTGCGGCAGGCCCAGAGCGTCATCGAGCAGGCCGCGGCCATCCGGGAGATCGCCGCACGGGGCAAAGACCCGCTGTCGGGCCCGCTCAAGCTGGGCATCATCTACACCATCGCGCCATACCTGCTGCCGGAGTTGGTGAAGAACACGATCGAGCGAGTGCCTCAGATGCCGCTGGTGCTGCAGGAGAACTTCACCGTCAAGCTCCTGGAGATGCTGCGCACCGGAGAGATCGACTGTGCGATCCTGGCCGAGCCCTTTCCAGACGCCGGCTTGGCTTTGGCGCCCCTCTACGACGAGCCGTTTCTCGTGGCCGTTCCGAAGTCGCATCCCCTGGCCAAGCGCAAGAGCATCGGCAGTCGGGAGATCAAGCAGGAGACGATGCTGCTGCTGGGCACGGGCCACTGCTTTCGCGATCAGGTGCTCGAGGTTTGCCCGGAGTTCGCCCGATTTGCGCAGGACGCCGCCGGCATCCGCAAGGCCTTCGAGGGCTCCAGTCTCGAGACGATCAAGTACATGGTGGCCTCCGGCATGGGGATCACCGTCGTGCCACGCATGAGCGTGACGGACGACAGGCCCGGGCTGATTCGCTACATCCCGTTTGAGGACCCGGCGCCCACCCGGCGCGTGGTGCTGGCCTGGCGGCGCAGCTTCACCCGCTACGAGGCGATTGCCGCCCTGCGCAATGCGGTGATGGCTTGCACTCTGGCCGGCGTCACGCGCATCAACGCCTGAAGGACTGTTGCGGGCTGCTGCGGGCTGCTGCGAGAGCCCGGCGCCCGCGCCGCGAAGGCGCCGCTCAGGCGGCTCCCTTGGGATATGTCTTCACCGCCTGAGGCAGGGGCGTCTGGGGCAGGCGGCTGTCCACCCACACGTGGTGCATCGGCTCAAAGGGCAGGGGCGGGTCGATGCACTCGTGAACGACGCCCACCACCTTGGGGAAGCTCTCGGTGCGGTCGATGAGCATTTCACCGCAGGCCGCACACGACTCCCGCACCGTGCGCGCGCCGGAGTCGGCGGTGAACTCGACCGTGCGGATCGCGCCATGGGTCTGCGTGTCGCGCAGCTTGAAGAAGCTGAACCGGGTGAACGGCCGGCCGCTGACTTCGCGACAGTGGGCGCAATGGCACACCAACTGCAGGATGGGCGCGCTGAGGGAATCGAAGCGCAAGGCGCCGCAGCGGCAGCGCGCCGTGGTTGGGCTTTCGGGCGTCTGGCTCACGGCATGCTCCTTCTTGCATCGCTGAGGATCTCGCCGAGGGCTCGAATCTCGGCTTCGTGCGGCTCGTCGCGCCACGGCTCGCCAAGGGCCTGCTCGTACCACCGCCGCATGGCCGGCAGGTCAAGCAGACGGCGCACATAGGCCTGAGCCGGCTCGGAAAGGGCTGGCGCATAGCTCTGGGCGCGAAAAGCCATCGGCGCATAGAAGGCATCTGCCGCCGTGAAGCTGCCGCCCGTCAGGAAAGGCCCGCCAAAACGCTGCAGGCCCTCACACCACAGGGCGTCGATGCGGGCCCACTGATCCGCCAGCTCGGCGGCTGGAGCCGGCGCCAGCGGATGCAGTCGAACACGGACTGCGCAGTTCATCGAGCAGTGGTGGCGCACCGCACCAAAGCCCGAATGCATTTCCGCCACAGCCGAGCGAGCCCACGCGCGAGCGCCGCGATCGCGCGGCCACACGGAGCCCGTTGGCGGACCCGGGGCTGAGGTGGCGTCGCCTTCGGCCAGGTACTCAACGATTGCCAGGGAATCCCACACGGTGGTGGTGCCATCGACCAGACAGGGCACCTTGCCTGTAGGCGAGAAGGCCCGGAAGGCCTGGCGCGAGTCGGGACCGAGAGGCACCAACACCTCTTCGAAGGCCATGCCCAGGTGCGTCATCAGAACCCACGGCCGCAAGGACCAGGATGAGTAGTTCTTGTTGGTGATGAACAGGCGCAGCGTCATGTCAGGGCCTTGTGAAGGCGATGATTCCCGATGCCGCAAGGATAGTGCGAGTTCGTCGACTCACACCGATGGCCGCAACGCTCGCAGAAAGCGGGGGCCTGAAGCAGGCAGCGGCGCGGCGGCGCCGCTGACGGCGTCCTGGCTCTCGTCCGCGGCCCGCAGGGTGGCCGGCTCTGTCGGCGCCTGCGTGTGGATCCGCAAGCCTTGCGCGGTGGTCATGGCGCACCGCCGGATCGGGCTTGCGGCGGGACCGCGACGGCCAGCACCTGGCGGCACCACAGAGCGCACGCCGCCTCATTCGGGTGAAAACCGTCACGCGCCAGGAAGTCCGCGGTGAGGGGCAGGTCCAGGTCCACCACCCGCCAGGACTCGGGCAAGCTGGGGATGGCCAGGCGCGTCGATCCGTTGAACTGTCGCGCCCGCCGACCCAGATACCAGGCCAGGGGTTGAGGCAGCAGGGGAAAGTTCTGGATCCGGGGAATGCCGCTGAAGGCCACCACGCGCGGGCTGCAACGCTCCTGCAGTGCGACGGCCAGGCTGTGCAGGCCCTGCACCCAGCGCGCGGGCCTGGTGCCGCGCAGGACATCATTGATGCCGGCCGACACCACCACCAGATCAACGGGCTCCTGCGGCAGCCCTTGGGCCGCGCGCACCACATCGGCCAGGCAATGGCCCGACCGAGCCACCAGGCGCCAATGCACCGTGTGGTTTTGGCCAAGGGCCTGCACGAGTCGGCCCATCAAGGCCTGCTCCTGCGTGGGCACTCCCACCCCCGCTGCGGCGGAGTCGCCCAGCACCAACAGACGAAACGACGGGCCGCTGCCGGTCGCGCCTTCCCGACGGCCCGAGGCCTCCGGCAACTCCAGCGCGGTACGTCGCACGCGTCGGCCCTGCAGGATCAACGCAGGCGCCAGCACAGCCGTGATCACCGTTTGAAGCATGGGGGGCGAACCGCCGGGCTCATGGGCGTGGGCATGCCGTTGCCCTAGGTTCGCCCCAGGCCTGACACAACATTGGCCATCGCCTGCGCCATGGCACGCTCCTCCTGTGATCCCTCCTGCGCAGCGGCATGGACCCCTTGCTGATCCGCCGCAATTCGGTTCTGGCTCAACTTGAACTTGCCCTGGATCTTCGTGATCTCGATCTCCAGACCCACGATGCCACCCAGCATGGCCTGCATGTAGTCGGGTGGAGCGTCTTCCACCGACCACGGCACGGGGCGTTGCGACTCATGCCGATCGGTCAGGCGCGAGACCAGGGCGTGGAGTTCGGCCGTCTCGTGGATGAAGCGAGGCAGGCCCTGCGCATGGACCACCACATAGTTCCAGGTGGGCACCACTTTTCCGGTCTCGCGCTTGGTCGGATACCAGCTCGGTGTGACATAGGCCTGAGGGCCGTGGAAGACCGCCACGCTGGCACTCGGCGCAGACTTCCAGACCGGATTGGCGCGCGCCACGTGGCCGATGAGGGTTCCGAACTCGCCGCGGGAGGCATCCAGGTGCAGCGGCAAGTGATTGATGACTGGCTGACCGTCGACCACACAAACCCAGGTGGCCAGCGGATGCTCCAGCATCAACGCACGCAGTGTGGCGGGGTCTTGCTGGTCGAATGGGCTCGGAAGGTAGAGAGACATGGTGAGCTCCGTGAGGGCACCTTCATCGTGGCACTGGCTTCAAGCGCCCGGCTGAGTGACAGGGGACTTGATAATCATCCCATGTCCGAGCTCTCCCCTGAAGTGCGCCGCCGCCGCACCTTCGCCATCATTTCCCACCCCGACGCCGGCAAGACCACGCTGACCGAGAAGCTGCTGCTGTTCTCCGGCGCGATCCAGATCGCCGGCAGCGTGAAGG
>CAYYYC010000184.1:0-4584 GCA_964475695.1 uncultured Rubrivivax sp. | reverse complement strand
ATGCCGACGCATCGCTCCTGTTGAGCAATCGCGCGCTGCTGCCGTTGGCCGACCGGATTGCCTTCGGGTTCGACGGCGCCGCCTCGGGGGTCCGCCGGGCGGTGGTCACAGGCAACCCGGTTCGCCCGCAGATTGCCGCGCTCGATCCGCCTCGGGCGCGCTACGCCGGCCGCAGTGGCCCGCTGCGCATCCTGGTGCTCGGCGGCAGCCTCGGCGCCAGGGTGCTCAACGAAACCGTGCCTGCCGCCCTGGGTCTGATGCCCGACGGGCTGCGCCCGCGCATCGTGCACCAGACCGGCGCGGCCGAGGCCGCGTTGGTGGAGGAGCGTTATCGTGCCTTGGGCATGCAGGCCGATGCTGCGCAAGTGCATCCCTTCATCGAGGACATGGCTGAGCATCTGGGCCGCTGTGATGTGGTGCTTTGCCGCTCGGGGGCCATCACGGTCAGCGAGCTTTGTGCCGCTGGAGTGGCCAGCATCCTGGTTCCCCTCGTGGTCAAGACCACAGCGCATCAGCGGGACAACGCACGGCTCATGGCCGCGCAGGGCGCTTCCATCCACCTGGAGCAAGCCGAGCTCTCCGCCCACCGTCTGGCCCAGGTCCTGGGCAGCCTGGAGCGCGAAGGTCTGCTTGAGATGGCCCTCAGGGCACGCGCCTGTGCCAAAGCGGACGCCACCCGGCGCGTGGCCGATGAGATCGAAAGGCTGGTGGGCTCCCGATGAAGCACGCCGTCAAACGCATCCACTTCGTCGGCATCGGTGGCTCGGGCATGAGCGGCATCGCCGAAATCCTGCACAACCTGGGATACGCGGTGTCTGGCTCGGACCAGAGCCAGAGTGCGGCCACGCTCAGGCTGGCCGGCTTGGGGATTCGGGTTCAGATTGGCCATCGCCCGGAGCATGTCGATGGCGCACAGGCGGTGGTCGTGTCCACCGCGGTGCGACACGACAACCCTGAGGTGATGGCGGCCAGGGCGCATCGAATCCCTGTGGTGGCCCGCGCAGCGATGCTTGCCGAGCTGATGCGGCTGCGCCAGGGCATCGCGATCGCCGGAACCCATGGCAAGACGACGACGACATCCCTGGTGACCACAGTGCTGGCCGCGGCGGGGTTGGACCCGACCTTCGTGATCGGCGGCAGGCTCAACAGCGCAGGCGCCAACTCTGCGTTGGGCCAGGGCCAGTACATCGTCGTCGAGGCCGACGAGAGCGACGCCTCCTTCCTCAACCTGAGCCCCGTGCTCAGTGTGGTCACCAACATCGATGCCGACCACATGGAGACCTATGGCCACGACTACGCCCGACTGAAGAGTGCGTTCGTCGACTTTCTCCACCGCATGCCCTTCTATGGGTCGGCCATTCTCTGCTCCGACGATGCCGGCGCCCGCTCGATCCTTCCGCTGGTCAGCCGGCCCATCGTCACCTATGGGCTGGGCCAGGACGCGCAGATCCGCGCCGTGGATGTGGTCGCCCTGCCCGGGGGGCAGATGCGCTTCAACTGCCTGCGACGGGGTGCCCAGCGGCACGGCCACGCCCTGGCGATCACGCTGAACCTGCCGGGCCTGCACAACGTGCGCAATGCCTTGGCCGCCGTTGCGGTGGCTGAGCAGCTCGAATTGCCCGATGAAGCGGTTGTGCGCGCGCTGGCTGAGTTCGCTGGTGTGGGCCGCCGCTTCCAGCGCCACGGCGAGCTGCCTGTGGCCGCTGCCCAGGGAGGCGGGCGGTTCACCCTGGTGGACGACTATGGTCACCATCCGGTGGAGATGGCGGCCGTGCTCGAGGCAGCGCGTGGCGCGTTCCCCAACCGGCGTCTGGTCCTGGCCTTTCAGCCGCATCGCTACACCCGCACCCGCGACTGCTTCGAGGATTTCGTCAAGGTCATGGGCCAGGCCGATGCGGTGCTTCTGACCGAGGTGTATGCGGCCGGAGAAATGCCGATCGTGGCCGCCGACGGGCGCTCCCTGGCGCGGGCCTTGCGGGTGGCCGGCCGGGTGGATCCGCTCTTTGTCGATGAGGTCGATCGTCTTGACCACGAGATCTGCAACATCGTTCGCGATGGCGACGTCGTGATCGCCATGGGGGCGGGGTCCATCGGCGCCCTGGCGGCCAGGTTGACCGCGCGGCTGCAGGAGCCCGGAGCATGAGCCGCCTGCCGACGGTCGATCCGGCATCCCTGGGCCGTGTGGCGGTGCTCATGGGCGGGTCTTCGGCCGAGCGGGAAATCTCCCTGCTCTCGGGCCAGGGGGTGCTGCAGGCGCTGGTCGGGCAGGGTGTGGATGCCCATGCCTTCGATCCGGCAAGCCGGGGCCTGGCCGAGCTGCGCAGCCTGGGGTGCGCCAGGGTGTTCATTGCCCTGCATGGACGCGGCGGCGAGGACGGTTGCGTGCAAGGCGCGTTGGAAGTGCTGCAGATCCCCTACACCGGCTCGGGCGTCCTGGCCTCGGCGATCTGCATGGACGAGGTGATGACCAAGCGGGTGTGGCTGGCCGAGGGCTTGCCCACCCCGCGGTGGGTTCGGCTGGGCTCCGGTGAGCTGGGCCTGCAGCGCATCCGCGAGGTCCCGGACAGCCTTGGGTTGCCCCTGATCGTCAAGCCGCCACGGGAGGGCTCGTCCATCGGCGTGAGCAAGGTTGAGGGCTACTCGCAGATGCAGGCTGCCGTGGCGCTGGCTGCGCGCTACGACCCCGATGTCCTGTGCGAGGAGTTTGTCGACGGGCTTGAGGTCACCTGCGCAGTGCTGGGGCAGGGCGAGCATGCCATGGCTCTGCCCGTCGTGCGCATCGTGGCGCCGCCCGGCGGATACGACTACCAGAACAAGTACTTCACCGACGAGGTGCAATATCTCGTGCCCAGCGGACTGCCGGTGTCGCAGGAGCGCGAAATCCAGCGGATCACGCTGCAGGCGTATCGAACTCTGGGCTGTCGCGGCTGGGGGCGTGCCGACCTGATGGTGCGCAGCAGTGATGGCAAGCCCATGTTGCTGGAGATGAACACGTCCCCCGGCATGACGGCACATTCCCTGGTGCCCAAATCTGCGCTGGCTGCAGGCATCAGCTACGGGCAGCTCTGCCTTGGGCTGCTGGCCGAAGCGGCGTTGGACCACAGGATCGCCGGCTCGGTGGAGGGCCAGAGCTGATGGGCGCCGCCGTCGCACGCTCGGCCGGCTGGAGCGCCATGGCCGACCCTTCGGCAGGGCCTGATGGCCGGGCGAGTCAGCCACCGGACATCCGTCTCATGCGCGTGGTGGCGATGGCGGTCTCTGTCTTGGCTGTGCTGCTCCTGCTCGCCCTGGGCCTGACATGGCTGCTGCGAAAGGGCGACTTTCCCTTTGAGCGAGTGCTCCTGGAAGCCGAGCCCCAACGCACGAGTGTGGCCACCATCCGCGCCAACGCCTTCACGCGAATCCAGGGCGACTTCTTCACCATTGACCTGCAGGCCGCCCAGCGTGCCTTTGAATCGGTTCCCTGGGTCCGCACGGCGGAAGTCCGGCGCCACTGGCCGGGGCAATTGAGAGTACGGCTGCATGAGCATCGCGCGGTGGCCCTGTGGGAGTCAGTGGAAGCGCCGGAGAGCCGGGACGACCGCCTTGTGGGCGAGGACGGGAGCGTGTTTCAGGCCAATCCGGGCGATGTCGAAGACGAGCAGCTGCCCGTGCTGCGAGGCCCCCAGGGGAGCTCGGCGCAGATGTGGGCCATGTATCGGCCGCTGTCGCAGGCGCTCGGCGCGGTGGGGCGATTGGGCGGGAGCCGTCAGGCCGCCTCGATCCGGGTCTTGGGGCTCAGCAGCAAGGGGTCGTGGACCGCAGAACTCGACACCGGCGCCCGAATCGAGCTTGGGCGCGGCACGCACTCGGAAGTGCTGGCCCGCGCGCAGGTGTTTGCGCGAACCCTGCCGCAAGCGGTGGCCCCGCACGGCCGGCCTCTGCTGCATGCCGATCTGCGCCACCCGCAGGGCTATGCGATCCGTCTGGCCGGCGTCACCACAACAGCAGCGGAGGCCAGCGCCCCTGCAGCGCGGCCCGGCCGGCCCTCCGGCCGCCCCCAACCTTAGACCCCAGGAAAGAAGATGGCCAAGGAATTCAAGGATCTTGTCGTCGGACTGGACATCGGGACCGCCAAGGTGATCGCGGTCGTCGCCGAGTTTCTGCCCCACGGGGAGTTGCGGGTGGCCGGACTGGGTATCGCGCCGAGCCACGGCCTCAAGCGCGGGGTGGTCGTCAACATCGACGCGACGGTGCAAAGCATCCAGCAGGCTCTCAAGGAGGCTGAAATGATGGCCGGCTGCAAGATCACCCGGGTCTACACCGGCATCACGGGCAGCCACATCCGCGGCCAGAACTCCACCGGGATGGTGATCGTGCGCGACCGCGAAGTCACGCCTGTGGATGCCGCGCGCGTCGTGGAGACCGCCAAGGCCATCAACATTCCCAACGATCAGCGGCTGCTTCTGGTGGAGCCGCAGGAATTCATCATCGATGAACATGAAGTCAAGGAGCCTGTCGGGATGAGCGGCGGCCGCCTGGAGGTCAAGGTTCACCTGGTCACGGGCGCGCAGAGCGCGGCTGAAAACATCATCAAGTGCGTCC
>CAYYYC010000183.1:0-4622 GCA_964475695.1 uncultured Rubrivivax sp. | reverse complement strand
TGGTGGGCGCGATGATGGCCACGGCCATGAGCGCCAATGTGTTCTTCTGGATCATTCCGGGGCAGAAGGCTGTCCTCGCCCAGATGAAGGCGGGCCTGCCCGTCGATCCGACGCACGGCCAACGCGCCAAGCAGCGCAGCGTGCACAACACCTACTTCACATTGCCGGTGCTGCTGGCCATGCTGAGCAACCACTATGGCTGGCTCTACAGCGGCAGCCACAACTGGGTGACCCTGGTGGCCCTGATGCTGGCCGGCGCCCTGATCCGCCACTCCTTCGTGGCGCGGCACAAGGCACTGGCCGAAGGCTTGCGGGTGCCCTGGGAACACGCGGCGTTCGGCGTGGCCGTGCTCGTGGGCGTGGTGGTGGCGCTCAGGCCCCAGTCCACGACGCCCTCCGTCCCGACGGCCGAACAAAACGCCCCCCCCGGCCCGGCAATGTTTGCCCAAGTGCAGGCCGTGGTCGAGCAGCGCTGCGTAACCTGCCACAACGCGCAGGCCGCCAGCAAGAACGTGGCGCTGCACGAGGCCAGCCTGATCAAGGCGCAGGCGCAGAACATCTACCAGCAGACCGCGGTGCTCAGAGCCATGCCCATGAACAACGCCACGCAGATCACCGAGGGCGAGCGGCAACTCATCAAGCGCTGGTTCGATGCCGGAGCCCCCGGGCCCGCCGACCGTTGACTCGGCGGCGCGCCACCAGGGCCGCGCCGCCGTCAAAATTTGATCCCGCTCGCCGGGCGTCCAGAGCGAGGGCTGAAGACCCGCCGGCGCTTGCGCCAGCACAAAGTCCCCATCGCCGGGCAAGCGCACCCTTGAAGCCCATGTTCCAAGGAGCCAGCCATGCCTTCGATGTCGCCATCGCGCCCGACTCATTCCACACCCCCAACACCGGCGAGTCCGCGCCGACTGCGCCTTGCCCGGCCTGTGGTGGCCATCGCCGCGGCCTGTCTGCTCGTGCCCTGGGCCAGCCATGCGCAATCCGGTCAACCCGGCGGCAAACAACAGCGTGCCTATGCCGCTGACGTCGGACAACGTGAATTCAATGCCAACTGTGCAGCCTGCCACGGCATGGACGCCAAGGGGCGCGGGCCGGTGGCCGGTTTCCTGATCAAGAACCCGCCGGACCTGACGCAAGTCGCCCGCGCCAACGGCGGCGTGTTCCCGATGGACCGCCTCTACCGGGCCATCGACGGCACCGACCTGCCCGAAGGGGCTCAGCCTGGGCCGCACGGAAGCCGCGAGATGCCCATCTGGGGCCGCGATTACCGCATTCGGGACGCCGAGTACTTTGGCGATGTTCCTTACAACCCGGACGCCATGGTCCGGGCCCGCATCCTGGCTTTGCTGGAATACCTCAACCGCCTGCAGGCCCGATGAAAGAACCCGCAGCGGCAAGGGATTGCCGCCGCGGTCTCCACCGGTGCAATGGATTGCCACTGCACCCCTGTTCAGCCTGACCGACTTCTGGCGCGCTTCTTGCTCAGGTCCACGCACTTTCCCAAACTCCCTCGGGTGATTGCCATGGATGTCAGCCTCAACGCCATGCGCGCCATCGACGCGCTGCGAATCAACCAACGCGGACTGCGCAGCACCACCGAAGTGCTGGCCACCGGACAGCGGGTCAACTCGGCCTCGGTCGATGCCGCCAGCCTGGGGGTGAGCACCGTGATGACGGCCCAGTATCAGGGCCTGCAGAAGGCGGTGCAGAACATCAACGATGGCGTCTCGCTGGCTCAGACCGCGGAAGCGGCCCTGGAGTCGATCGGCGGGATGATGCAGCGCATGCGTGAGTTGGCCGTCCAGGCGGCCACCGGCACGATCGACGACAACCAGCGCAGCCTTCTGGACAAGGAATACCAGGCGCTCAACGACGAGATTCTCACCATCGTCAAGCGCACCGAGTGGAACGGCTATCGCCTGCTCAAGGAACTCTCGCCCAAGACCTTCGACATCCAGGCCGGCGCCGACGCCGGGGAACTGATCCCGGTGACGATTCCCAAGGTCTACGCCACCGGCTCTCTGGTGGGCTTCAACAACGGCGACTTCGAAAGCAGCACCCTGGGTGCAGGCGTCACTCCGGGCTGGACGATCACCAATCAACGCGTGAAGTTGGACGGCACCAGCACGATCGCCGGATGGGCCACTCCGGTCGATTCCAGCTTGCCCTCCGGCCCCGGCGAAGCCGTGGGAATTTCCAACCCGGGCTCCTTCACATCCACCATCGTGGCCGGCGGCGATGCCACTCGTGAAGCGATGAGCCTGCAGATGCAGTCGTCCGGCGGCATGCAGGTCACTTCGGGCTTCGGTGTCGTCCATGGACCGTATGTGGTGAGCAACGATGCGGTGCCCATCGAGGCAGGCGAGACGGTTTCGTTCGACTGGAAGGCGCAAGGGGGAGACGACTCCTACGATGTCTATGCCTACCTTCTGAATGTCAATGACGGCTCGACCATCGAGTTGCTGAACTCAACCGGCGCGTCGAGCGCCTGGCAAACCGTCACCAAGACCGTCCCCACTGCGGGCGACTACAAGTTCGTGTTCGTGTCCGGTACTTATGACCAGACGGGAGGCCGGGTGCTGGGCGCACGCCTGTTTGTCGACAACATCGTTGCTCCCCCCGTGGCCACTCCTGACCTGAGCGGCACCTTCATTGGCACAGTCCAGGGCGCCAACACGGCCATGACCCAGCTCGACGCGGACATCGAATCGGTGCTGAGCGCGCGCGCGACTGTGGCTGCATCGATCAAGCAACTCACCCATGCGGCGGACAATCTGTTCGTCTATTCGGCCAACCTGGCCGAGTCACGCAGCAAGATGATGGATGCCGATTACGCGGCTGCGACCACCGAAATCGCCCGCCAGAGGACCATCGACAGCGCCGCTGCGCAGGTGCTGCGGCAAGCCCAGACGAACATGGGGGCGACGGTGAACATCGTGGAGTCCAACAAAGGCCTGTTCCGCGGTTGAGGGGATGGGCTGCGGCCCTTCTGAAGACCGTACACTCCCCGTCGTTGGTCTGGCAGCCCCTCGCCTTCAGAGCGTGGGCTTGGTGTTTGGCTGAATGAAGTTCTGTTGCACACCCATGAGTTCTCTCCCTCGCGCCCGAATGACCGCCCTTGGGCCGGCGTTTCTGGCCGCCGTTGCGGGCTTGCTGCCCCTGGCGGCATCTGCACAGGCCACGGCGGCGCCGCCCTGGGAGCGGGTTGGCCTGTACGAGGGCCGAACGCTCTACATCGACCCCACAACCACCCGCCGCTCGGGCAGTCGGATCCAGGTCTTCGCCGTGACCGACCTGAGGGAGCCCAACGCCACCGCCCGCGGCCGGCAGTACCGATCCAAGAAGGCGCTGCTGGAGTTCGACTGCAGCGCCCGCACCCTGCGCGTGCTGCAGGATTCCTGGCACCCACGGCAGATGGCGCAGGGCGAGCCGGTCTTCCAGACCGACGGACCGCAGCAGTCGCCACTGCCCATTCAGAGCGATTCCCCCAGCGAGATGCTGTGGAAGGCGGCCTGCGGCGTGCGGTAGCGCATTGCCGCCATCCCGCCTTCCGAAGGCGGAAGCGCAGTCAAAAAGCCGGCCATTGCCGGCTTTTTTGTTGGCACGGCTTGTGCAGTAGAGGGTCATTGCCAACCGGCGGGCGCCAAAGGCCCGTCGATCGACCACAAAGGACTGAACATGAGAGCCCAAGCACAGATGATCGCCGCCGGCCGGCAGAGCCGGATGATGCAGATTCCTCCTTCGGTCAGGACCCTGGCCGAGCGCAGCACGCCCATGGAAATCCGCCTGGACATCCAGAAACTGCTGCAGCAGGACCAGATGGAGCTGGCGCAGGCCCTGGGCGATGCCGGCCTGGCCCTGCACCCCCAAAGCGAAGACATGCTGGGCATCTGCGCCTTGCTGTCCATGTCGCGCAGCGACTGGGAAGAAGCCTGCGACCTGCTGATCGATCTGCAGAAGATGCAGGGCGACTCAGCCCCGGCCACCACCTACTGGCTGCTGGCCCGCTGCCTGCGCTGCATGGGAGACCATGAGTCTGCAGCCACGGTGCTGGAAAACGGCCTGTTTCGCTACGCCAATTCGCCGGAACTTCAGGCCGAGCTCACGCTGATGATCAATCCTGAGGCCTGATCCTGCAGCCCGGCAACCGTTTGCCGCCAACGAGGCCGGCAATGGGTTGCAGGAGCGGCAGTTCGGCGCACCCCCCAACGCCTGATCCCAGAGCCAGCACGAAGCAAGAGCATTGGCACGGGGATTGCAGATAGTGGATTTCAATCTGAAACACATGCAACGAGCCCACCCAGCGCAAACGCTGTGAGCCGTGATCCCGAAAGGAAACCGTCATGTCCGTCATCAACACCAACGTCAAATCGCTGATCGTTCAGAACGCCATCAAGGTGAACAATCGGCTGATGTCCACGGCCATGGAGCAGCTGTCCACGGGCAAGCGAATCAACAGCGCCAAGGACGACGCTGCCGGCCTGGCTGTCTCGGAAAACATGACGGCCCAGATCCGCGGCCTGAACATGGCTGTGCGCAACGCCAACGACGGCATCTCGATGATGCAGACGGCTGAAGGCGCGATGATCGAGCAGACCAACATGCTGCAGCGGATGCGCGAA
>CAYYYC010000182.1:4288-4638 GCA_964475695.1 uncultured Rubrivivax sp. | reverse complement strand
CCGCGCCGCTGAACTATGCGCCGCCGGGCTATGTGCCCTACCCGAAATCGATCTGCACCTCGGTCAACCACCAGATCTGTCATGGCATTCCGGATGACCGGGCCCTCAAGAACGGCGACATCGTCAACATCGATGTCACCGTGATCAAGGACGGCTGGCATGGCGACACCAGCCGAATGTTCGTTGTGGGGGATGGATCGATTGCTGCCAGACGCCTTTGCAGCCTGACTTATGACGCGATGTGGCGAGGCATCTGCAAGGTTCGGCCCGGGGCGCGGCTCGGAGACATCGGACACGCGATCCAGTCCTTTGCGGAATCGCAGGGCTTCTCGGTGGTGCGGGAGTTCTGC
>CAYYYC010000182.1:0-4227 GCA_964475695.1 uncultured Rubrivivax sp. | reverse complement strand
GGCCAGAAGTTCCACGAGGAGCCCCAGGTGCTGCACTACGGGCGGCCCGGAACCCTGGAGGAACTGGTTCCCGGGATGACATTCACCATCGAGCCGATGATCAACGCCGGTCGGCGCGAAATCCGGGAGCTCGGCGACGGATGGACGATCGTCACCAAGGATCGGTCGCTCTCGGCGCAATGGGAGCACACGGTGCTGGTCACCGACTCGGGCTTCGAGGTGCTGACCGTCTCCAGCGGCTCTCCGCCTCCCCCTGCTTTCGTCAGCCAGGCTGGCTGAGGTTTTTGCCGTGGCCGGGGCCGCCGCCAATGCAAGTCCGGACGCTTCGCTGCCAGGACGCAGCGCCCTGGCCGCAGTGCGCCAGGAGCACCTCCTCAAGCGACGGGCTCTCATCGACGCGTTCATTGCCCGGCGGGTCGGTGCGGCATCGACCCGCCTGCTCCTGCGCAGCCTCTCGCAGCTGACCGACGGGACCCTGACGCAGATCGGCGAGCTGGCCGGGCTTGGCGCCGATGTGGCCCTTGTGGCGGTGGGCGGCTACGGGCGGGCGAGCCTGTTCCCGCACTCGGATGTCGATGTGCTGGTGCTTGTCCCCGAGGGGAGAGAAGACGAGCCTGCACTCGAGCAGTCGATCAGCCGATTCATCACCGCATGCTGGGACTGCGGCTTGGAGGTCGGTTCGTCGGTTCGCACGCCGCGCCAATGCGCCGAGCAGGCCAAAGCCGATGTCACAGTCCAGACGGCGATGATGGAATCGCGCAGGGTTTTCGGCCCCCCTCGGCTGTTTCAGCAATTCGTGCGATGCATCACCAAGGCCATGGATCCTGTGGCATTTCTGCGCGCCAAGACCCTGGAGATGTACCAACGGCATGTGAAATTTGAAGACACCCCCTACTCGCTTGAGCCGAACTGCAAGGAGAGCCCCGGGGGGCTGCGCGACCTGCAGGTCTTGATGTGGGTGGCCCGCGCAGCCGGGCATGGGCGAAGCTGGACCGAGCTGGCATCCCATGGCGTGATCACGCCGTTCGAGGCTCGCCAGATCGCCCGCAACGAAGGGCAGCTGCAGACCATCCGCGCGTGGCTGCACGTGGTGGCCCAGCGGCGTGAGGACCGTCTGGTCTTTGACCTCCAGACGCAGCTGGCCGAGCGAATGGGGCTCAAGCCGGCCAGGGGCCAACGCGCCGGGGAGGCCTTGATGAAGCGGTACTACTGGTCGGCCAAGGCCGTGGTTCAGCTCAATGAGATCGTGATGCAGGAGGTCCAGGAGCGAATCGCGGGATCACGAGACGAGGCCATGCGCCCCTTGAGCGCCGATTTCCTGGACCGTGGCGGGCTGCTGGAAGTGGCCAGCGACGATCTCTATCGCCGACGGCCGTCTGCCATTCTCGAGACCTTTCAGATCTACCAGAGGACCTTGGGCATCAAGGGATTGTCGGCGCGCACCCGCAGAGCCCTGTACAACGCCCGCGGCGTGATGAATGCGGCATTCCGCCGTGATCCTCTGCACAGGCGGCAATTCCTGGAGATCCTGCAGCACCCCGAAGGTGGCCAGACGCATGTGTTGCGACTGATGAACCAAACCAGCGTGCTCGGTCGCACCTTGTGGGTCTTCAGGCGCATCGTGGGGCAGATGCAGCATGACTTGTTCCATGTCTACACCGTCGACCAGCACATCCTGATGGTGGTTCGGAATGTGCGCCGATTCTTCGTGCCCGAGCATGCGCATGAATATCCCCTGTGCTCGAACCTGGCCGCCGGCTTCGACAAGCCTTGGATCCTGGTGGTGGCCGCCCTCTTCCACGATGTCGCCAAGGGCCGAGGTGGGGATCACTCGGAGCTTGGATGCTTTGAGGTGCGGCGCTTCTGCCGCGATCATGGCATCGAGCCCGATGACGCCAGGATGATCGAGTTTCTCGTGCGCGAGCACCTGACAATGAGCCGCATCGCACAGAAGGAAGACCTCTCGGATCCGGCGGTGGTCCAGGCCTTCGCCCGAACGGTGCGCGATCCGAGGTCCCTGACGGCCCTGTACCTGCTGACCGTGGCCGACATCCGCGGCACCAGCCCCAAGGTGTGGAACGGCTGGAAGGGCAAGCTCCTGGAAGACTTGTTCAGGGCCACACTCAGAACCTTGGGCGGACACAAGCCGGGGGTGGAGGCGGAAATCGACATGCGCAAGAGCGAGGCCCGCAGCCTCCTGGCGCTGGCCTCGCAGCTTCCGGAAACTGAAAAGCCCCTCTGGGATTCCCTGGACGTGGGATATTTCGCCAGACACGATGCGGCAGACTTGGCATGGCACGCCCGAGCCCTTTGGCGTCACCTGCAGACTCGGGAGCCCGTGGTCAATGCCCGGGAATCCAGCACGGGAGACGGCCTGCAGGTGCTTGTCTACAGTCCGGACCGGGCGGATCTTTTTGCCCGCATCTGCGGCTACTTCGAAGGGGCAGGCTTCAACATTCTCGACGCCAAGGTCCACACATCGCGCACCGGCTACGCGCTGGACACTTTCGAGGTGGTCCAGCCCCATCCGATCACCGCCCACCGAGACCTGATCGCTCTGGTGGAGCACCAGCTCGCTGCTGCGGTGGCCTCCACGGCCCCTCTGCCACAGCCATCCCGTGGACGAATTTCCAGGCGGGTCCGAAGCTTCCCCATCACCCCCCGGGTCTCACTGCGGCCGGATGATCGAGGGCAGCGCTACCTGCTCTCGGTGAGCACGAGTGACCGCGCCGGACTGCTCTACTCGATCGCCCGTGTCCTGGCGCAGCATCGAATCAATCTGGAGTTGGCCAAGGTGATGACGCTGGGCGAGAGGGTCGAAGACACCTTTGTGGTCACAGGCCAGGCCCTGGCGCACGCCCGCACCCAACTGCAGATCGAGAGCGAGCTGCTGGACGCGGCTGCTCCATGAGCGCATCGCCTATCCCCAGGTTGCCTTGAGATGGCAGTGCGCCCGATCACTGCCACGGATGCGCTCGCCCGGCTTGAGGCCTTTGACGCGATCATCGATGTGCGCTCGCCCGCGGAATACACCCTGGATCATCTGCCGCTGGCCCAGAATTGGCCGGTACTTGATGATGAACAGCGGCGCGACGTGGGCACACAATACAAACAGGAGTCGCCCTTTGAGGCTCGCAAGCGTGGCGCAGCCATGGTAGCCCGGCAGATCGCGTCGTTGCTTGAATCCCGGGTCCTGGACAAGCCGCGCGAGTGGAAGCCGTTGGTCTACTGCTGGCGCGGGGGGCAGCGCAGTGGCACCCTCGGGTGGTTCCTGGATCAGGTGGGTTTCCGCGTCTGTGTGCTCCAGGGCGGCTACAAGGCCTTCCGCCAGGCGATGTGCCTGGACCTCGATGGAATCGCAGCCGGGCTTGAGTTTGTGGTCATCGGCGGACGCACCGGCACTGGGAAGAGCCGGTTGCTGAAGGCCCTGGCGCAACAGGGCGCCCAGGTGCTGGATCTCGAGGCTTTGGCTTGCCATCGAGGCTCAGTGCTGGGCGGCCTGCCGGGCACGCCACAACCCTCGCAGAAGAACTTCGACAACCGCATTTGGCAGGCGCTGCGGCGGCTGGATCCTTCCAGGGTCGTTTATGTCGAAAGCGAGAGCCGCAGGATCGGCGCGCTTCAGTTGCCCGAGGCCCTGATCCTGAAGATGCGCGGCGCCTCCCGTGTCGTGCTCCTGGACATGCCCATGGCCGCGCGAATCGACCTGCTGCTGCAGGACTACGGGCACTTCAGTGCGCAGCCCGAGGCCTTTTGCCTGCTGTTGCAGGCGCTTGTCGAGCCGCTGGGGCCACAACGCGTGAGTCAATGGCAGGCCATGGCCCGAGCGGGGCGATGGGCTGAGCTGTTCGAGGCGCTGGTCTGTCAGCACTATGACCCGCTGTACCAGCGGTCGATGGGCCGCAATTTCCGCGCGATGGCCAACCCGCAAGCGATCCACATGACGGATGCCGGCACCCTGAGCCTGCATCAGACCGCCTTGATGCTGATGGCCCAGGAAGAGCAGCCGCGGGCCTAGGCGCGCGGCCCTCGAGAGGAATCACCCCATGTGCAGGCCGCCATTGCAGGAGAAGTCTGCGCCGGTGGTGAAACCGGAATCTTCACCCGCCAGCCAACTGACGATGGAGCCGATTTCCTCGGGGGTGCCCAGGCGCTTGACCGGGATGGTGGCCACGATCTTCTCGAGAATCTCAGGCTTGATCGCGCGCACCATCTCGGTGCCGATGT
>CAYYYC010000181.1:0-4646 GCA_964475695.1 uncultured Rubrivivax sp. | reverse complement strand
CCGGGTACAGGATTTCCTCGACCACCGGGGACAGACGGTGGATCTCATCGATGAAAAGCACATCGTTGCGCTCGAGGTTGGTCAGGATGGCCGCCAGGTCGCGAGGCTTCTCAAGCACCGGCCCGGAGGTCTGGCGGAGATTGACGCCGAGCTCGGCCGCGATGATGTGCGACAGCGTGGTCTTGCCCAGTCCCGGCGGACCGAAGAGCAGGATATGGTCTAGCGCCTCCTGACGCTTGCGCGCCGCGCCGATGAAGATCTCCAGCTGCTCACGGGTCTTGGCCTGGCCCACATACTCCTTCAGCCCCTTGGGCCGCAGGGCACGCTCCAGAGCCTCTTCACGGGGGCTTGCCGTCGCGGCGCTGACCACTCGCGCGCTCGGGGCGCTGGCGAATTCATCGGTTTGGATCGTCATGGTGCGATTGTGGGAGACGCAGTGCTGCTCCGGCGATGGCTATCGCGTCAGCGTCCTGAGTGCATGCTTGATGCCCTCACTCACGCCCAGGTCGGCCGGCAGCTGCTTGAGCGCGGCGGCGGCCTCTTTTTCGTTGTAGCCCAGGGACAGCAGTGCCTGCAGTACATCGGATTGCGCCCCGTCGCTCGGGGTGGGCGGCGCGACCACGCCCGCGTCAAGCTTGCCCTTGAGCTCAAGCAGCAGGCGCTCGGCCGTCTTCTTGCCGATGCCGGGCACCTTGACCAGTCGGGCGGTGCTCTGAGAGGCCACCGCGAGGGCCAGCTCCTCGCCGCTCAGCCCCGAGAGCACGGCCAGAGCCGTGCGCGGACCCACGCCGCTGACCTTGACGAGCTCGCGGAAGGTGCGCCGCTCCTGCTCACTGAGGAAGCCGAACAGCAACTGCGCGTCTTCGCGCACCACGAAGTGAGTCAGCAAGGCAACCCCGTCACCGAGCGCAGGCAAGTTGTAGAAGGTGCTCATGGGCACCTCCAGCTCATAGCCCACGCCGTGCGCGTCCACCAGCACTCGAGGGGGAGACTTCTCCAGCAGGGTTCCAGCGATGCGCCCGATCATCCCCGCATGGTAGCGGGGAACCCACGCAAGCCCGCCTCAGGAGCGGAACACGCCCAGGCGCTGCGCCTCCAGGGCAGCCTCGGCGCGTGAGGAAATGTTGAGCTTGCGGTAGATCTGCTTGACATAGTCGGCGATGGTGTGCCGCGAGAGTCCGAGCTGAACCCCGATCTCGGGCAGCGTGAATCCCTTGGCCACGCGCAGCAGCACTTCAGTCTCGCGCTCCGTGAGTTGAACATTGGGAGTCGGTGATGCAGCAGGTTGCGGCATGTCCTGGAAGTGCCGGAACATCCGGCGGGCGATTCGCGGGGACAGCGGCGGCTGACCCTGTCCGATGCGCTGCAGCTGCTCAGCGGTCTGTTGTTCGGGCTGCTCCTTGAGGATGTAGCCGAAGGCGCCGGCCTGCAGGGCCGGAAAGAGGTGTTCATCGTCATCGTGGATCGAGACGACCACGGCGCGGGCATTGGGCTGGGTTTGGTGCAGGTGCCGAACCACGGCCGTGCCGTGGCCATCCGGAAGCCCGAGGTCGACCAGGGCCAGGTCAATGCCCTGCAGGGCAATGACTTCCTGGGCCTGCTTGACTCTGGCGCATGGCAGCAGTCTGGCCTTGGGAAAGACGCGTTGGGTCATGTCGCAAAGCCATGTCCGGGTGTCGGCCAGATCTTCCAGGATGAGGATTGTGTTCATGAAAATCTCAGGCGGTGGAGGAATGACGGCCCTTGCCCATCGGCGGGCGCTCCAGCGGCAGGCTCAGGGCAACTCGGCATCCCTGGCCCGGCCTGGAGTCGATCAGGCATTGGCCCTGCTGAAGTCGAGCCCTCTGCTGCATGTTGGCCAGCCCCAGGCCGCCAGCCGCAGACGCGGCGGCGATGGGGTCAAAGCCGATGCCGTTGTCGGCGATCGTCAGCTGCAGTCGCTGGCCCTGGCAGCTGGCCTGGACCACGCATCGGCTGGCTCGGCTGTGACGGATGACATTGCTGAGCGCTTCGCGCAGGATCCGCGTGGCCTGCACCAGCGACCGCGCGCCCACACGGACTTGGGGAAGGGGGGCATCCAGCGGCCAGTCGAGTTCGATGGCTGCCGGCTCCAGTCGAGAGATGGCTTCGCTTCGCCAGTCGGCCAGGGCGTCATTGATGTCCACAGACCCGGTCGTGAGGCCGCGCACACTCAGCCGCATTTCCTCCAGCGCCTCCCGGCCCATCACGGCAATGCGGTCACTGTGGCTGGTGTGGACGATGGTCAAAAGCTTGGCACCCAGGTCGTCATGAAGATCAGCAGCGATGCGTTCGCGCTCGACGGCGGCGGCCTGCTCCGCTTGCCGGTGCGCCCCCAGCTGCATCCTGGCCCGGATGTCTGCTGCAGCCAGCATGGCGGACAGCGCCAGCAGCAGGATGCCGGCGGCGAGCCACAGGACGGCGCCATCCCGCAGGGCCTCAATCCACGCGGGTGGCCAGCGGCCCGAGGCATCAACTGCGGCCAACAGCACCATGGTCCAACCCAGACCGGCCGGCAGCCAACGCCCCCGCGCGAGCAGACACAGGCACAGGGTCAAGAGGCCCAGCAGTAGCAAGGCCCCGATGAGCACTGACAGCAGGGGGTTGGGCACGCCCGAATTCTCGGCCACGGACATCGCCTGATTGCGGGCGCACGCTGCAGTCCCCCTCGTTTGGGGGGCGTCTGTGTCTTGACTCTGGCCTGTCGCCGGCCGCGCCAAAAGGCGACAATGGCGCTTCTCCCGAACCGGCCCCTGTTTCCTTGAACCTCCAGCACAACCTTCCCGACCAAGACTCTGCGGCGTCGCTGCGCATTTGCGGCCCCCTGGATGGGCACCTTCGGGCCATCGAGGAGGCCTGCGGGGTCCGTCTGAACCGCCGCGCCTCCCTGATCCGCATCGAGGGCGAGTCGGGGCCTGTGCATCAAGCCGCGTCGGTGCTGAGGGCGATCAGTCAGGAGGCCCGCGAACAGGACATTCCCGCAGAAAGGCTCCAGTGGCTGCTCGACCAGGCTTCCCGCGGGGAACTCGGGCCCGCCGGCTCGGGGCCAGATTCGCCTGACGCTGCCCAACCGGTGCTGCATACCCGGCGTCCCGATCTGCAGGGCCGCACTCCCAACCAGGTGGGTTATCTGCAGAACATCCTGTCGCACGACATCACCTTCGGCATCGGACCGGCCGGCACCGGCAAGACATTTCTGGCAGTGGCCTGCGCGATCGATGCGCTGGAGCGCCAGCAGGTGCGGCGCATCGTGCTGACCCGGCCCGCAGTAGAGGCTGGCGAGCGCCTTGGGTTCCTGCCGGGCGACTTGACGCAGAAGGTCGACCCTTACCTGCGGCCCCTGTATGACGCGCTTTACGACCTCATGGGGTTCGAGCGCGTCACGCGCGCTTTCGAAAAGGGAATGCTCGAGATCGCGCCTTTGGCTTTCATGCGCGGCCGCACCCTCAACCATGCCTTCGTGATCCTGGATGAGGCGCAGAACACCACGCCCGAGCAGATGAAGATGTTTCTCACCCGAATCGGGTTCGGCGCCAAGGCTGTGATCACGGGCGACACCAGCCAGGTGGATCTGCCTCGTGGCGCATCCTGCGGGCTCCTGGATGCCCGCCAGGTGCTGCGGGATGTGCCCGGCATCGCCTTCACGCAGTTCACGGCCGCCGATGTGGTTCGCCACCCGCTGGTGGCTCGCATCGTCAGGGCCTACGACGCGGCGGCCGAGCCGGCGGCCGGCACCCCTCGCTGAGTCCTCGGTCGGTGCGCGGTATTCAACTGTCGATGCAGCTCGCCGACGGGCGCCATCGGCAGCTGCTGCGCCGCGCCTTTGTGCTGCGTTGCCTGCGGGCGGCCATTGACGGCCCCGCGGAGCTGACGGTTCGGGTGGTGGGCCTGGCCGAAGGCCGGGCCTTGAATTGGAGCTACCGGGGCCTGGCTCACGCGACCAATGTCCTGACCTTTGACTACGGGCAGCGCCCTCGATTGGCCGCCGACTTGGTGTTGTGCGCGCCGGTGGTGGCGCGGGAAGCGCTGCAGCAGCGCAAGGCCTTGCCCGACCACTACGCCCACTTGCTGGTGCACGGCGCCCTCCACGCCCAAGGCTGGGATCACGAAGACGAAGGTGAGGCGGCCGACATGGAAGCTTTGGAGACCTTCATCCTGGCCACGCTCGGCGTGGCCGACCCCTACGGGCGCGGCTGAGCCGGGTCAGGCCGCCTGCCTGAGCAGGCGCGCCGCATCACGGGCGAAGTAGGTCAAGACGCCATCGGCACCGGCACGCCGGAAGGCCAGCAGACTCTCCATCATCACCGCATCGTGATCCAGCCAGCCGTTGGCGGCGGCTGCCTTGACCATGGCGTATTCGCCGCTGACCTGGTAGGCGTAAGTGGGCATTCGGAACTCATCCTTGACCCGCCGCACGATGTCCAGGTAGGGCAGCCCGGGCTTGACCATCACCATGTCCGCGCCCTCGGCGATGTCCAGCGCCACCTCTCTCAGGGCTTCGTCACTGTTGGCCGGGTCCATCTGATAGACCTTCTTGTCGCTCTTGCCCAGGTTCCTGGCCGAGCCCACGGCGTCGCGGAAGGGGCCATAGAAGGCGCTGGCGTATTTGGCGCTGTAGGCCATGATGC